>NZ_JBSQVP010000065.1:0-11595 GCF_055136605.1 Aquaspirillum sp.
CTTATAAGTAATGCATTCCCTTTTTTAGGTCAAAACATTTGAATGAATTTAAAGTTTGATTCAACCTTTTAACCCTTGACTTGTTAATTCTTTATGCAACAATTCACTCCTGCCGAATGGAAGTCTTGGGAAAGATTTTACAGAGCTAATTTTATCAATAGCTTAACTGGTTTTAAATCGGCCAGTTTAATTGGTACTATCAATGAACTGGGTGTGCCTAATTTAGGCATGTTCAGTAGCATGGTGCATATTGGTTCTGATCCTGCATTAATTGGTTATATCAATCGTCCGGTTGCTGCAGCACCACATACCCTAGCCAATATCAAAGCAAATGGTTTTTATACAGTGAACCATATCCATGCTTCATTTTTAGATAAAGCACATCAAACAAGTGCTAAATACCCAGACAAGTTTAACGAGTTTACAGAAGTAGGATTGACCGAGGAATACTTGGATGGTATACCTGCGCCCTTTGTGAAGGAGAGTGCTATCAAATACTTACTTTCCCTAAAAGAGATTGTTCCTATTACATTGAATGCCACATTTTTAGTGATTGGTCAATTAGAACAAGTATTGATTGATCCATCCTTTCAACCCACTGCGGACGGCTTTTTAGAACTTGACCAAGCAGGCTCTATTTGTAGCAATGGTTTAGACGCCTATTATACCACTGAATTAGTAGATCGCTATGATTATGCAAGGCCAGGTGTGCCGGTTCAAAAAATTACTACCAAAAAATAGTCAATCCATTTTATTTAAGTGCTTTAATAGTCGCTGCTTTCGTTTACTAGCTTATCTTTTATAAGCATAAAATCATATATTTAACATGTTAAACTATTTCTCTAAATCATCTTAATCAGTAGAATGAAAAAATTATTAATAGGTATCATCTTTCTTTTGCCAGTGTTATCCTATGCACAAGACGGATTTACAGTTACAATGCGTATTAAAGGATTGGGGGAGCATCAAATTAAAGCAAATATTCAGAGAAATGGTAAATATGTGATTGATACCCTTACTAAAATAGATACCGATTTAGTGGTATGGAAGGGGACTACAATAGACCCGCAACTGGTTAGGGTAGAAGTGATGGATACAAGCCTCTATCTTAGAATAGGAAAAGCAGTTATGGCTCCTCCTGCACTTACATTTTTATTGACCAATACAGATATAGAGATTAAAGCGGATGCTAAAGAAATTTTTACAGGAACAATTGAAAGTAAAGATCCCGAAGTTCAATTATACAATAGCATTCGCAAGGCAGATTTAGAAGATGCAAAAGAAAATTGGGCTTTACAACAAACCCAAAATAAAAAAAGAAATTTTTTGCAAAAACTCCACTTATAGCAAAATATTGACAAAATTTTATGCCATATTAAAATGCCGACACGCTAAAAGCACTATTTTAGTGCAAACCTCTTTCCCATCGCCAAGGTGTGTTATGCGATTAAGCCATCTCAAAATCCATGTCCAGCTGTTCCTTCTCACTGTTTCAATGATCGTTGTGCTGTTAATTGTTGGTGTACAGTCCTTTATTGCCTCTAACGATAGCCTAACCCGCGCCAAAGACATCTACGACAATCGGCTTATTGCCATCATCCAGCTAGGTGAAGTCGAAAACGCCATTAGCCAAAACCGGATGCAAATGATGTTAGGGACGTTTGCCAGCACCTCACTCGGTGATATTCCTCCTAACGCAGCTCAACGCGATCAATACTTCAATGCCATTGCTGCAACACGCGCCAAACGCGATCAACAATGGCAAGCCTATATGACTACTTATCTGACCGATAACGAAAAAAAATTAGCAGAAGTTGCCGCCACCGCCATGCGGCAATACGATCAAATGGCCGACCGCTATATCGCCTTGATTCGTGCAGATCAATTAGGCGATGCTGAACGCTTCCGTCTGAAAGAACTCACCCCACAAGGGCGGAGCATGAATGAGGCCCTGAGCGCGCTTATTGCCTATCAAAAAGACACGGCTGAACGCGATTACCTCAGCAATCAAGCCGAAACGGAACGGGAGAAATGGATTAACTTAGTGTTAATTGTGTTGGGTGTGGTGGGTAGTCTGGGTTTGGCGTGGATTATTGGCCGCAGTGTGACACGCCCGCTTGCCGAAACGGTCAAAATTGCCCAAGCGATTGCCAATAAACAACTCGACATCTCGGTGCCACGCGGTGGTGATAATGAAGTGGGTCAGCTGTTAGCCGCCTGTCGCCAGATGCGTGATGCCTTAAACGAAACACTTTTATTAGTTCATCGCAACTCTTCAGAAGTCACCTCAGCCGCAATGCAGCTACGCGAAAATGCCGGTCATATCCGTCATGCGTCGCAGCAACAAAGCGAAGCCGCCAGTGCTATGGCTGCTGCTGTCGAAGAATTGACCACCAGCATCGACCAAGTTTCACATCGCACCCAAGCGGTACAAAACGATGTTGACCATGCTCATGAACAATCGATCTCGGGCAAAAACATTGTCAGCCATACCGCAGAAGAAATGCGAAAAATTGCGGATAAAGTCCGCGCTTCGGCCCAGATGACACGCCAACTGGGAGAGCGTTCGCAGGCCATTGACAGTATTGTCGCGGTGATTCGTGATATTGCGGAACAGACTAATTTATTGGCCCTGAATGCAGCGATTGAAGCCGCCCGCGCCGGTGAACAAGGGCGCGGCTTTGCCGTAGTGGCCGATGAAGTTCGGAAATTAGCCGAACGAACCGCACAATCTACCCAACAAATTGGTGAAATGATTGGCGCCATCCGCAACGAAATTGAAATTGTGGTACAGGATATGCAAGAAGGGGAAACCCACATGCAAGGTGGAGTGGAGCTGGCTGAAAAAGCGCAACAGGCGATTGATGCCATCACGCAAAGCACCGCCAGCATTCACCACGCTGTAAATGATATTTCCCACGCTTTGCAAGAACAAACCACCGCCAGTATGGATGTGTCGCGTAATGTTGAGCATGTGGCGCAAATGTCGGAGGAAAACAGCAGCGCCGTAGGCCAAACCGCCGACTCTGCGCAACATTTACAACATCTTTCGCAACAATTAGATGACGTGGTCAAGCAATTTAATTTGCGCGGATCGAACTAAAAAGTCATAACACCTTTATTTACAGACACTTATACAACCCTATTTCCGTCGCGGGAATAGGGTTTTTTGTCGAAAACAACAAAATTATAAATTAACGTTTGATGAAATGTAATCGCATAACATAGAATCATATTCTCGATTTTTTTCAGAAACGGAGTGGGGTATGTCTGGTGTGCGAGTACGTTCCATTTTTATGGCATTGATAGTGTTCTCATCACTTTTGTTATCGTTGACATTGTTATCGCTCACCAAGCTTTCGACAGCCTCAGATGACCTTGCCGATGCCAATGCCAAACGCTATCAGTCTTATTTGTTGGCCGATATGCTGCGGCAAAGCTCGGATGACCTCACTCGTTTAGCACGAACGTATGTGTTGACCGGCGAGAGCCGCTATGAACAACAATACTGGGATATTTTGGCGATTCGGAATGGCGAGAAACCGATGCCACAAGCGTATGAACGGATTTATTGGGATTTTGTCGCAGCCGGAGAAACCCAACCGCGCCCCAACGGACGGCAAGTACCCTTACTGGATTTGATGAAGGAAGCCGGTTTTTCTGAAGCAGAATTCGCCAAGCTGAACGAAGCCAAAGCCAATTCTGACGGCTTGGTTAAAACAGAAACCATCGCCATGAATGCGATGAAGGGGAAATTTGAAGATGGCCAAGGGGGGTTTACTCGCACCGCCGATCCCGACCCAGTGCTAGCACAACGTCTGATGCACGATGCGGCCTATCACCGCGAAAAAGCCAAAATCATGAAGCCGGTGGATGAGTTTTTTGTTTTGCTCGACCAACGCACTCAAGGCGCGGTTGACCAAGCTGTTGCAGCAAAACAAACCGCAGAGTGGTGGGTATGGACAGCGCTGGCCATCAATTTAATTGGTTTGGCTTTGGGTCTGTTATATAGCTATCGCGTCTTACTGAATGTATTGGGCGGTGAACCGGCAGCGGTGTTAGAGGTGGTCAAACAAATTGCAGCCGGTAATTTACGCACCCCTGCCATTGCCGCCAAGAAAGACAGCCTGTTACACCACGTCCATCAGATGCAACATGCGTTGCGGCAAACCGTCAATCTGATTCAAAACAAGGCGCAAGAAGTGGATAGCGCCAGCAATGAGTTATCGTCCGTCACCGAACAAATCGGTACTGCGGCACAACAACAGTCGCAATCCGCCGCCAGCATGGCCGCTTCGATGGAAGAGCTGAGTTCGAGTATTGAGCATGTTTCAGAACAAACGGATAGCGTCAGTGAGCGTTCTGTACACACCACCGAGCAAATTAACCAAGCGATTGAAGTGATTTTGCGTTTAGATCAAGAGATCAACAAAATTGCTAGTTTGGCTAGTGAATCGAATCAAACTGTCTCGCAGCTTGATGCCATGTCAGCACAGATTGCTTCTGTGGTCAGCATTATCCGTGACATTGCCGACCAAACCAATTTATTGGCGCTGAACGCGGCGATTGAAGCAGCACGGGCCGGTGAACAAGGGCGGGGGTTTGCTGTCGTAGCGGATGAAGTGCGGAAATTGGCCGAACGCACTGCCACAGCGACATTTGATATTCAAAACATGATTCAAAAAGTCACCAACTGCACCGCCCAAGCCAATCAATTAACGCAATCGCAATCAGCACAGGTACATGTTGGTAGTCAGTTAGCACAAAGCGCTAAAGAGGTGATTGATGGGGTAACGAAAGAATCCAGCCACACCGTGCAATCGGTGCAACAGCTCAATCATTCATTCCGCGAACAATCCACTGTCAGCCATCAACTGGCACACCAAGTGGAACATATTGCCCAAATGAGCGAAGAAACACATGCGGCGGTTAACCAAATTGCCCAAGCGGCAAGACGTTTGCGAGGCTTAGCGCATGATATGCACCATTCATCTATGCAATTCCAAACTTAACCCCACATCGGCATAGACAGCACCACAAAAACAGAGAACAATCCCGTGTTATAAAAAATCCAACTACACTAAAGTATGGCTATTTTATGCCTTTGTGTAGAATGTTCAGTGGAACAAGGATCGTCATGGCTTCTGACACGGGATCTCCTTCAATTTGGGCAGCGGACGACACGCTTTCTTATGCATTGTTGTCCGTGCTTGTTTTTATCAGTTATTTCGTTGCTGCCAAAGCAGGGTTGGCAATGGCGTTTGTCCACGGCAATGTGTCTGCTGTCTGGCCGCCGTCTGGCATCGCTGTTGCTGCCTTGTTGTTGTATGGTTGGAAAATCCTGCCGGTTCTCACCCTTGCCAATTTCCTCGTTACGCTCACCACCCCCACCCCATTTTGGATTTCACTCGGCATCGCCACCGGCAATACTATTGAATATGCCTTGGCTTATTTGTTGCTGCATGTGTTGTGCCCTCAAAAAGATCATGGCCAATTCAATTCATTGCGCACCGTGTTGTGCCTATTGCCCTGTGCCATCTTTGCCCCAGCGCCAGCGGCCTTATTGGGTGCTTTGAGTTTGTGTTATGGCGCAGTAGCTGGATGGAATTTGTATTGGGATATTGTATTGACTTGGTGGTTAGGTGATGCGGTCGGTATGCTGTTGATTGCTCCAAGCTGTATCTTAGGATTTTCTTTGCTGGCCTATCTGCGTGGTTTATCAAAAGAAAAAGCCATCGAATTTTTTGCGCTGACGCTCAGTGCTGTTTTTACGGCTTGGATCTTATTCGGCAATCTGTTTGCCTTTCCAGCCGGCACCCGTTCTGCTGCCTATGTGTTATTTCCTTTTATTATGTGGGGTGCGCTGCGTTTTCATCTGTTCGGTGCACTCAATGCTGCCTTAGCCATCTCGATTCCAGCCGTGATTGGCACTGCCCACGGTGTCGGTATTTTTAGCAGTGACAGCCAAACCGAAAGTTTATTACAGCTACAAGCTTTTATCGCCGTCTTAACCATGACGGGAATGATAGTAGCCAGTGCGCTGTATGAGCGGCAACAATCTGCCCGCTATGCTATTCAAACCGAGCGCCGGATTCGACAGCAAAATGCTGAACTACAGCGCTTAGCCGAAGTGTCAGCACATCATTTACAAGAACCTGTGCGCCGCCAAATTTCGTATGCCCAGCTTTTGGCTTATGCCATCGAGCACATGCCACCGCATAGCGACATTAACAAGGCTGATTTGTTGTTGCCGATGCAGTTTATTGAGCAAGGCGCGACGCGCCAAAGAGCGTTATTGCATGATATTGAGCGCTTTCTTGCCGCAGGGACAGCCCTTGCCCCAGCACAGCCACAAGAAACACAACAGATACTCGAACAACTGCGCCAGCGGTTACACAGTATTTGCCAAGCCAAACAAGCCTGTCTTGAATTTGACCATTTACCGCCGGTGTTAATTGATAAAAATCGATTGGAAGAGGTGTTTCACGAACTGATTAGCAACGCACTGCAACACGCCCACCCAACATCCGGCAAACTGTTACTCATCACGGTGTCAGCTCGTCAGGCGGGGCAGCGGGTATATTTTCGAGTGGAAGACAATGGCCAAGGCATTGCTCCGGCCTATCGCGCTAAAATTTTTGCCGTATTTGAAACAGTGAATCCACACACCACCGGCACTGGCATTGGACTTGCCATTGTGCGGCGGATTGTCGAAAGTGTGGATGGACATATCAGCTGCCACAGCACCCCCACCGGCGGCTGCCGTTTTAGTTTTGACCTACCAGCCGCCTCGGTGCCATCAAGACATTAAATGGTGCGGCAGACGGAAAAAGGCGATGGCTTGCCGCAGTTGATTGGCTAAGGATTCGAGTTGTTCTGCTGCCACTGCATTATGTTGCGTCGAGGCGTTGGTTTGCTCGGCCATGCTGGCGATATAGCCAACATGGTTGGCAATTTCAGTGGCTGTGCTAACTTGTTCGCGTGTCATCACCGCCACATCGCGCACCTTATTGAGCGAATCGAGAGCTTGGCGGTGAATTTCGCCCAACATCGCCGAGGCCGATTGTGCCCGCGCCAACCCTTTTTCCACTTGCGGATTCACTGCTGCCATCGCTTCAACTGCAGAATGGGTTTCGAATTGAATGGTCTCAATCATTCGGCCAATTTCCGTCGTCGCCGATGCGGTACGCTCAGCCAATTTCCGCACTTCATCCGCCACCACAGCAAAACCACGCCCTTGTTCGCCAGCGCGAGCGGCTTCAATCGCCGCATTCAGGGCCAATAAATTGGTTTGGTCAGCAATCTCTTTAATCACATTGGCAATTCCGCCAATGTCTTGTGAGTGCTGGAACAAAGTTTGAATTTGTTGTGTTGATTGGCTCACGGTTTGAGAGATTAAATCCATCTCAACAGCCGTTTCTCTCACCAACTTTTCACCATCTTCTGCTAATTTCGCCGTTTGCTGTGAGTTTTCTTCGGTATGACCAACGGTTTGCGATACTTCGCTAATACTGGTTTTTAGCTGTTCGAGCGAAGCAGCCGAGGCCGCCGTCGCTTGGGCCTGATGATAGGATGCGGAGCCAATTTCACGCGCTGCAGTCGCAACCTCTTTGGCACCACCGGATAAAGACCCTGCCATCTGGGTGATTTGTTGAAAAACATGGCCAAGTTTTTGTTGCATTGTGGCCATTGCGGCCAGCAAATTTTCAGTCGTCGAAGCGGAAACGGATAGCGGTTGTGTTAAATCACCGTGAGCAATACGGGTGGCTGTCGCTGTGGCATGGCTGGGCTCACCCCCCAGCGGTTTTAACACCAAACGACTGAGTAACACCATCAGCAAACCGATAATCACCACACAAGCAACCACCCCAGCCAAAGTAATCATCAACGCACGTTGTCGCACCATGTCAACCGCCTCGGCTCGAGGATAGGCAGCCAACACCGAAAATCCCCACTTATCGAACTGATAGCGCGAGATGTCCCAACCGGTGTTCTCTTTCAACAACGTTTGGACTTGCTCATCACTGACATGACCAGAGCGAAATCTGACCTTGCTTTGATAATCCAAAATCGCCATAAAGCCGGTATTCAACAAGCGGCTTTTATCCACCACTTCTTGTACGGCTGCCATGTCGATTTTGTAACCGACATACCAAATCCCAATTACCTGACCTTGGTTATCACGAATCGGCTCATAGCCGGTTAAGAAAGGGTTACCAAGAATATCAACGAGACCATAAAAGGCCTGTCCTTGCCGAATGGCAGCAATCGCCTTGCCTTTTGGGTCGAGAATCGTCCCGATAGCACGCTCGTTGTCTTTTTTAACATTGGTGGCAATACGAACGAACTCATCACCGTTTTTCACAAACAATGTGGCGGTCCCACCGGCAATTTTGGTCACGCCATCGACCAAGGCATAATGTGCCGCTTGTGGCTGTGTACCAAATAGCAAATTGGGAACGGTTTTATCTTTGATGGGTACGCTATCACCAAGCGATGCCGGCCCGAGTGCTTCACCTCGTTCAATCAACAATCGCATGGCACTTTTCACCTGTTCACTGACCAAAGCATCGGTGACGGTCAGCACTTGCCGAGTCGTGTCAAGCTGTTGTTTGGCTTTCGCTGCAATCTCATGCTCAATTTGTTGAGTTTCAATCATAGAAAACAACACCGTGCCACTGAACACGGTTAATAAAATCAGTGCCGAGACATACAGCGCAAAGCGTTTGCGTAGGGTCATGTTAAATCCTGTCAAACAGAAACCAGCCAAAACAACTTATAAGAACATAAATTGTTTACGATTTGATGCGAAAAACCAGCATATTGCGCAGTTTTGCGGAATCTATCGCACACTTTGCATTTCTTATTTGACATGAATCAGAAATAACCCGCAATGAGAGCATAAAAAATAGGCCATCTGTTTAACAGATAGCCTATTTTATTAAAATAGTTTTTTATTTGTACTAATTGTTAACGTGGCCAGACGGATTTTAGATGAGGGTTAGGACGTTCGGCATCTTGCAATGGATAGGGGTCGGCAACATAGCCGGGGCCTTTCATCACCAACACAATAAACGCACCCAAGGCCACGGTAAACAACACTGTCCAATACAAAATCAGCAGGCTAATCAAGAAAATATCAGTCGAAATCAGCGCTTGTTCACCCGACAGCGGCCATGACCAGCCATACCACAACCGCATCAACACCGCTGGCGATAGAAAAGCAGCACTGCCACCCAGTGTTAATTTGGGCATCGCCCGTAAGACTTCGCGCTCAATACCCGAGGGCGAGGGAGGAAACTGCGGTAGTCGATTAAATAATCCAGACATGGTCTTTCCCCTGCAGTTTTGTGGCTTTCATTTTGTGGCTTTCAATAGACGCATAGTAGAAATAATCATCACTATTTGTCAATAACAAATCATGGACAAAAAATTTTGCAAAATTGACTAAATCAAAACCGCAAATTAACTTTCCAGCCGTTACATTTAATGGAAACTTACTTTGCTATTTTTTCACCATGTAAATAACATTACCTCAATAAAACAACAGATTAAACGAACCAATCAGCTGGCACAGGTTTTGATTGTCCAAGCGACTCTGTAACAAACGAAGGGGCGAGCATGGCAGCGCCACGCATTGTGGTTTTGGGCTTGGGCAATTTATTGTGGGCGGATGAGGGGTTTGGGGTGCGGTTGGCAGAACAACTGTACGCCAACTATGAATGGCCAGCCCAAGTTGACATCATTGATGGGGGCACACAAGGCTTGTTATTGCTGCCATACGTCGAAGAAGCCGACTGTTTATTGATTTTAGACGCGATTGATTTTGGCCTACCGCCGGCCACCTTACAGGTCTTCCATAATCAGGCCGTCCCAGCTTATTTGACTGCCAAAAAAATGAGTTTGCATCAAACCGGTTTTTCTGAGGTATTGGCACTTGCCGAATTGAAAGGCAGTTTACCAGCAGAAATTACCTTATTAGGGATGCAGCCAGAGATCTTGGAAGATTACGGTGGCAGCCTGTCGCCTTCGGTGCGGGCCTTGTTACCACAGGCCTTAGCACAAGCACTGACTATTTTAGGCAATTGGGGTATCGAGATTCGTCCCTGTGCACAACCACAGGCACGCCTGAACGATGCCAGCCTTGAATTAAACCGCTATGAACAAGAACGTCCCACGGCAGAACAAGCCTGTCGGGTGGGTGATGCGCGGGTATTAGAGCGGGGTTAGAACAAGATGTGCATGGGTATTCCAATGCAAGTCGTGGCGGTGAACGCGGGATTGGCCTTGTGTCAACGCGAAGACCAGAGCCAGCATCAAATTGATTTAAGTCTTGTTGGCCAAGTTGAGGTCGGAGATTGGGTATTGGTCTTTACCGGCGCGGCGATGGAAGTGATCAGTCCAGAACGAGCACAACAGATTCAACAAGCCTTGTCGGGTTTAGCCGCCTTATTACGCGGTGAAGCCTTACCAGATGAGGCGTTTGCTGATTTATGCCACCGCGAGCCACAGCTCCCGCCACACTTACAACGACAATAAGGAATATAAACAGCATGGCAATAGATGAAAGCACGATGGCCACGCGCTGGCAGGGCTTAGGTTATCAGGCCCTAACCACTACCACATTAGATCAAATCGTGGCTGAACAAGTGCAGGGTATCTGGCTGATTTTGACCACCGACCCTAAACAGGTGCCAGAGGTTTTTGACTATGCAGTGATTTTGCCCGAAGTGTGGAAACACTTAGGCCATCCCGACGCGCCAATCTATTGGGCGACCCCGAATGACAGCCGCAGCATTGCCCAACGCTATGGTGTATTGAAATTTCCGGCATTGCTGCGGTTGCGGCCAGAGGGCTATGTTGGTGCATTAATCAGTGTTTTGGATTGGCCGGAAATGGTAGAACGGGTGGCCTATTTAGCACAGGCGCCCGTGTCACGTCCGCCCAGTATCGGCATTGCCGTCCGCGCCAACCACGGGAGCTGCCAAGCATGATGCAATTTCAAGGTATCCCACTGGTCACGCTCGGCCCGGGGTCGCAGCCGGTGGAAGAGGATTTGCACTATATGGCGCTACCGCGTGAGGTGGATAGCTTTGCCATGCCATATTTGCCGACTGCAGAAGAAACCACTGAACTGTCGGCGGCAAAAGCTGTTTTGGCCTCGCTGATCGAGCAGATGGCAGACGGCAAAGCAACAGCTTATGCGACGGTTGACCATTTAGATGCTGCCAACCGTACTTTATTGGCACAGGTATTAGGGGAAGGCGAGGTCAGCGCCCGCGTGAAATACCTAAATGGCCACGAACTGTGTATTCAAGAATCGGTATTCGCTGGCGTCTGGCGGGTGTTGCAATACGATAGCGCAGGGCAGTTGCTTGCTGATTGGGTAGAAGCCAACGATATCCCCTGTGCGGTCTGGCAACAAGCGGCTGCTTTTGCCAACACAACCCTCACTCCGCTTGCCATCGGTGAAGCCTGTTTGATGAATGCGCCAGCGGTGATTCATGAATTGGCACAACGCGTTGTTAGCTATCGCTCAGCTGAAGACGATCATGTCATCAATTTGAGTTTATTACCAATGACGCCAGAAGACAT
>NZ_JBSQVP010000066.1:0-11577 GCF_055136605.1 Aquaspirillum sp.
CAGCGCCGATGATAGTGCAGATCCCTGTGTGAAAGTAGGTCTCCGCCAAGCCCCCAACATCAAACCCCCTGACACAACAGTGTCAGGGGGTTTTGTTTTGTCTGAAAAACATTGTGATTTCGCTAAATTTCCCCATATCGTGTTTTTATCGTCATTCTTGTTTAGGGAAATTTCATGGGATTATTTGATCAAGTTCTTGGTATGGCAGGTCAATTGACCGGTGGTCAAGGCGATATGCTGCAATCTGTGGCGCGTCTGATTGAAGAAAACGGTGGTTTACCTGCTTTGGTAGAGCAATTTCAAGCGGCAGGTTTAGGCGAAGTGATTGCTTCTTGGATGGGAACAGACACCAATTTACCAATCACTCCTGAACAAATTGGACAGGTGTTCTCTGAAACCCAATTAGGGGCATTTGCTGAACAGTTTGGCTTAGATGTTGCACAATTGCCCTCCCTTATGGCGCAATTCCTGCCTTCCATTATCAGCCAGTTAGCTGAAAATGGCAGTCAGGATATTGCCAGTCAAGGTTTAGGGTTATTGGGCAGTTTGTTTAATAAGGGTTAAGCAAGGTCTTAATCCAGCGATTCAGAACGATTGGAATTTGCTGCGCAGTGCGGCTGGCTGTTAAACCAAGATAGCCCTCCGCCTGTGCTGCCAGTTGATCCCCTGCTGTGGCATGAACATGTGCTGCTAAAGTGGCAGCAGTAAACAGTGGTAACCCTTGTGCTACCAGTCCACCAATGACGCCACTTAAGACATCTCCCTGTCCCGCACTCGCCATGCCAGGGTTGCCGTTTGGATTCAGATGGTAATAGCCTGATTGTTGCATGATCAGGCTGCCGGCACCTTTCAATAAAATATGGCAATGGTAGCGTTGTCGCAATGCGTGACATGCAGCAAGACGATCCTGCTGAATCTCGGCAATACTCCATCCTAACAATCGTGCCGCTTCTCCTGGATGAGGGGTGAGTAACGTTTCTGCCTGTCGGTGCATGATTTGCTTAATCAAATCTGGATTTTGTGCCAGTAGATTTAAAGCATCAGCATCCAATACAAGCGGCACATCACTATCCAGCGCGTGTGATAACAAAGTCGTGGCTTGTTGGCTTTGTCCTAACCCCGGCCCGACTACATAACAATCGCCGTTGGTTGGTTGATTGGCTTCGGCGGTTTGCATCATCAATTCTGGGTATTCGGCATCGTATCTTACTGTCGGTGCGACACAATACAGTTGAACCTTTCCACTACCCGTGAGCAAGGCTGCTCGTCCCGCTAAAATTGCCGCACCCACCATGCCATCACTGCCTCCAATAATCGCTGTGGTGCCATAACGTCCCTTATGCGAGGCATGTGACCGCACTAATTGTTGCAAACTGCTGAGCGAGGGGCGGTTGATTTCACCTTCGGCCAACGCTGGATTTTTATCCACTGACAGCACGAATACATCAATCTTGCCACAATAATCACGTCCTTCGCCGGTCCATAATCCGGGTTTTGCCGCAAGGAATGTAAGCGTGTGCTGCGCTCGTAAGGTGGGTGTAAAGGCTGTGCCACGCCACGCATCGAGACCAGAGGGAACATCGATCGCTATTTTGGCGCTGGTTTGTTGATTGGCCCACGCAATCAGTTGTGCCCATTCTCCTGTTGGAGCACGTTGTAATCCAATCCCGAATAAACCATCCAAAATCAGTTCGTGATCGTAACAAGGGGGTTGCCATGTTTGGTGTAACACCACACCTGCGAGTTGTGCCGAGATCAGCGCTTGTTTGGCTTCTTGGCTTTTCGGTATCTGTGGCATCCACGCGGTCACTTGATAGCCATATTGGCGCAGTTCGGCTGCTGCAATAAGGGCATCACCCCCATTATTACCTGGACCTACTAGCGCGAGAATTTTTGAAGGTTGGGGATAATGTTGTTGTATCCATTTAGCGATACAACTGCCCGCCTCCGCCATCAGTTGTAAGCCTTGTGCTGCAGCGTGTTCTTCCCATTGTCGTAAAGTGGCTGCTGAATACAGCAACAAGCTTTCTTCTCTTTCCATCAATCTTCTCCCCACCGTTTTTGTAATTGATGCGGTATATCGAGTTGGTCCAAAATTCTTGCTATAACAAAATCAATTAAATCTTCAATCTGTTTTGGATGATGATAAAAGCCCGGACTCGGCGGTAAGATGACTGCCCCAAGCTGAGACAATTTCAGCATGTTTTCTAAGTGCAAAGTAGAAAATGGCGTTTCTCGAGGCACAATAATCAGCTTTTTACGTTCTTTTAAGCAAACATCTGCTGCCCGTTCAATCAGATTGTCGGATAAACCATGTGCAATCGCCGCTAAAGTACCCATTGAACAAGGGCATACCACCATCGCCTCTGGTGGATTTGAACCACTGGCCACCGGTGCAAACCATGCCTCTCGTCCAAATACCCGTAATTTATCTGGCCCAACTTGGTAATGCTGTTGCCACTGCTGTTCAAGATCTGCCGCTCGGCTGGGCAGGGTCAATCCCATTTCTTGTTTGGCGACGACCTGTGCTGCTTGTGAATATAAAACATAGGCTGGGACGCCACTGGCAATCAAACATTCAAGCAAGCGGATGCCGTAGGGCATCCCAGATGCGCCGGTGAGGGCAAGGGTAACATTACGCGGTAGAGGCATGATGAGGTTCCAAAAGCCGTTGGCACAGCCAACCATTGACAATGGCGGTGAGCCAAGCAGACAAGGCAAGAAAAGGCAGGAAATACAGCAGGCCTTGACTGGGTAAGAGCCACAGCCATGCCAATAAGCATTGTGCTGCAAGATGTCCTGCTGCGGAAAACAAACTCAGACTGATCAAACCAAACCAAGGTTTCGGTAAATATTGTGCAATGCCAAGCAAGAGTAAGCTGCCACAGGCACCCGATAACGCTAAGAAGAAGCCGGGGGTAAATAAACTCCCCAACCATAAAGCACTGGCCACCACCCGAATTAAATTCACGGCTACGGCTGCCCGCCAGCCTAATTTTTGTAAAGCAAGTAAAGTGACCAGATTGGCTAACCCGGGTTTGACCCCCGGCAACGGGGAAGGGAAATAAGCCTCAACCACACTCAACACAATCCCTAAACAGGCCAAACGCGCAATGTACTGATCTTGTTGGCTTGGTGCGAGACTAAAAACTGAGACTGTCATGGGAATGTGTCGCTGTTGGCAGTTCGATACTGACCTGATTCGGTAAACAAATCGCGGTTTGTCCCGCGCGTTGCAACCAACCTTGCTGGACACAGTATTGACGTGGGCTTGGGTCGCGGCTGATACGAATTTGACCTTGGCGAATTTCGATTTCTGTCGGGCCTAGGGCACCTTTGACCGTCACCGTTTGGTTTAGACGCAGAGACAGCCGATGTTCAATTTTACCACCAACACGGACGATGGCTTCTTGGGCGGGGGCATGTTGCCAGCTCCAATTGAATAGGGCCAATACCACGGCACCAAAGAAAAGGATGCACAACACATCACCCAAACCGAGGGGGTGTTTCATGCTTGCGTGGGTGGTAATTGCCGATGGCGCAGTAAAACCTGTTCATTTGGAAAAGTGCGACTCAGCCGTTCTGCTAAATAAACAGAACGATGTTGTCCGCCAGTACAGCCAATCGAGATCGTAAGATAACTGCGATTATCCTGATTAAACTGTGGTAGCCAGCGTGACACAAATTGGTGAATGTCTTGGTACATCTGCTCCACTGTCGCCTGCTGTTCAAGGAATGCCGCGACAGGGGCATCTTGGCCCGTTAAAGGCCGCAGGGTAAGATCGTAGTAGGGATTTGGTAAACAGCGGACATCAAACACAAAATCTGCATCAAGTGGCACACCGTGTTTGAAGCCGAATGATTGAAATAACAAGGTCAGTGGTGCGGTATCGGCATCGGCAAATTGTCGCACCCAGCTTCGCAGCTGATTGGCGCTTAAGGCGCTGGTATCAATTCGGTGTCCTAGTGAATGTAAGTCGCCCAACATATCGCGTTCTTTAGCGATACATTCGGGGATGGTTAAACCTTGTTGTGACAGCGGATGGCGGCGGCGGGTTTCGGAATAGCGTCGAATCAGGGTGGCGTCTTGCGCATCTAAAAATAATAGACGCACATCAAAGCCATGCTTACGCAAACTGCTCATGGCCGCCGGCAGCTGCGATAGCATCGGGGCGCTGCGGGTATCAACGCTAATGGCAATCCGTTGATAATTGTATTTTTGATATAACAGGATAATGCGTGCTAAGAAGCCGGTGGGAAGGTTATCCACACAGTAATAGCCAAGGTCTTCCAGCATGTGCAGGGCAACCGACTTGCCTGCACCAGATAAACCGCTAATCAGAATCAGCTGCATAGTCTTGTTCACGCATCATACGGGTTTGCCGATCAATAAAATCTCGGGTGCTATCGATGCCACGCAACTGCAAAATATAGTTGCGGACGGCGGCTTCGACGAGCACAGCAAGGTTGCGCCCGGCTGCCACGGGAATAGTGACTCGCCGTACTTTCACGCCAAGAATATCTTGCGTCTCTGATTGAATGTTCAGGCGGTCGAGACCTTGCATCACTTGGTCATTCGCCTTCACCAAATGAATAATCAGCTTGAGCGCTTTTTTCGGGCGTACAGCCGTTTCACCAAACACCGAGCGGATATTTAAAATCCCCAAGCCTCGGACTTCCAGAAAATCTTTTAACATATCTGGACAGCGGGCTTCGAGAGTTTCAGGGCCAATCCGATACAGTTCTACGGCATCATCAGCAACTAGACCATGTCCACGTGAAATCAGTTCCAGTGCCAGCTCGCTTTTCCCCATCGCGCTATCACCAGTAATCAACACCCCAATTTCCAATACATCGAGGAAAACGCCATGCAAGGTTGTCGAAACTGCCAAGATGCGCGCCAGATAAATCCGCATCACATCCATCAGATAAGGCGAGGGCTGGGTTGAGGCCAATAATGGCACGCGATAGCGTTCGCAATATTGCCGTAGTTGTGATGGAACAGGTTCACCATTTGCGACAATCACCGCTGCCATACTGAGCGAAAACAGTTGGTCGAGCATTTGACGGGCATCGTCGGCCGAGAGCCGGTTGAGGTAATCAATTTCAGCAACCCCAAAAACTTGGATTCGATTGGGGTGGATGAGATTGATATGTCCAACTAGAGCAAGGGTTGGCCGCTGTTCATCATTGCTAATTCGGTTGTCAGTTCCCGAGGCACCAGCAACCCAAGCCAAATTCAGTTTTTGACAGTTATCTTGGTATAGCTTGCGAACGGTAATACTGGGCATGGTTAACGTCGTTCTGTGAGGAGCTGATAAGCCGTAGTGGGAGAGTCCGCTGCCAACAGTGCCTCACGTAGCTGGCGACTGCTAAACAGTTGGGCTAATTCGGAGAGGACTTGCAGATGTAAGTCAGTGGCTTGTTCCGGTACTAACAAAACAAATAAGTTTTGCACCGGTTTGCCATCAGGAGCATCGAATGGGATAGGCGTTTTCAAACGCACGAAAGCGCCGGCGGCTTCTTTCAATCCCTTGGCGCGGCCATGTGGAATAGCTACACCTTGTCCTAAACCGGTTGAGCCGAGTTTTTCGCGAGCAAAGAGGCTGTCAAAAACCTCGCTACGGGCAATGCCGTGGCTATTTTCAAACAGAATTCCCACTTGCTCAAAAACCCGCTTTTTGCTTGCCACATCAAGGTCAAGCACGATGTGGTCGCTTGGCAGAATCTTGGCGATAAGGCTCATTACGAACATCCGAATCAGAAAAACTGCTGGATTGTACGCCGGTTTTCAGGGATTGGCAGCGCATAGGCAAAGCGGGAACTCAGAGTTCCCGCTTGTCATGGTGCGGCAGACTAGACCGGCACCTAAGAATTGACCGTTAAATCAGGGCTTACACAGAGGAATCCATCACTGGCCGCTCGGCATGGTGCTCGGTGATTTTTTCTTTGTGTTTCAACACTTGGCGATCAAGTTTGTCCGCCATCGCATCAATGGCAGCGTACATATCGCTGTGGGTGGCTTCGACATGGATATCTTTCCCTTTCAAGTGCAAGCTTGCACCGACTTTCTGATCCAATTTCTCCACCGACAGAATCACGTTCACCGCGATCACGTTATCAACGTGACGAGTGATACGGTCGAGTTTGGACACGATGTAGTCGCGCAGGGCGGGAGTGACCTCAAGATGGTTGCCGCTGATGTTAAGGTTCATGTCCTTTTGCTTTCCAAAAAATGCGTGGCTGTACGCAATGTTTTGTTCCTGTTGCTATAAGCAGCGTAGCAGGCCTGACTTTCCCGACTGCGTCTGGAACCCTTCCAGACACAGCGCCATCGTTACCGAACGGACTTGCCACGGGTAGCGCAGTAATGGTTGCGAGCCATTGGAAGCCGAGACTTCCTTTACCAAATCAATATAAACCTTGGGTATACCGCACACTAGAGTGCTTTACGTTGGTTGGCTGGTGGTAAATGCAAGGCCTCACGATATTTTGCCACCGTACGCCGCGCAACTTGTATCCCTTCACGAGACAGTAACTCGGCCAGTGTATTATCTGACAGCGGCTTTTTCGGGTCTTCTGCCTGTATCAGTTTCTTTAATCTTGCCTTGATCGCCGTGGCAGAGCAACTCTCTCCACTGTCTGTTTCAAGGCCACTACCAAAAAAGTATTTCAATTCAAAGAGTCCACGCGGACACAATAAAAACTTTTGTGAGGTTACGCGAGAAATTGTTGATTCGTGCAAGCCGAGTTCTTCGGCAATTTCTCGTAGCACCAAGGGCAACATCGCTTCTTCGCCATGTTCAAAAAAAGCTTGTTGCCGGATCACAATGGCTTCTGCCACGCGGAGAATGGTGTCAAAACGTTGGCGGATATTACGCACCAGCCAGCGTGCTTCTTGTAGCTGGCCATTTAGGGCATTTCCGCTTTCGCGTTGTTGTTTGAGGAGATTGGCGTAGAGGCTGTTGACGCGCAAGCGTGGCATCGCGGCTGAATTAAGACGTGCGACCCATGCTGCGCCTTGTTTTTGAACCACAATATCAGCAGCAACATAACGCGTTTCTTCTCCACCAAAACCCGCGGCAGGGTAAGGATTCAAACTGGCAATGAGCTGCTGCGCGGCTTTTAGGGCATGGTCATCTTGTCCGGTGAGCTTGCGCAGGCGGGAAAAATCCCTGTTAGCTAACAGATTGAGATGTTGTTGGCTGATTTCAAGAGCTAAATTACGAATCGCTGAATGGGGCTGTGCTTGCAACTGTAAACGCATTGATTCATGCAAATTGCGTGCGCCAACCCCCGCTGGTTCAAATTGTTGCAACAGAGACAGCCCAACTTGTAACTCACCCAGTAGTTCATCCGCTTCGGTGGCGAGTTCTTCTGACAACTCGGCAGCGAGGTGGTCTAGACTGTCTTCTAAATAGCCTTGTTCATTTAAGGCTTCAATGAGCAAGGTGACAATGGCGCGGTCGCGTGCGCTTAAGACATGCTCGGCTAATTGGCTTAACAGATGTTCGCGTAAAGTTGGCTCGTGACACAATCGGCCATGAGGGTCGAAGTCTTCATCTTCATCACGAGGTAAACCACTGCTGTTACCCCAGTCCCCCCCATAATCCAATTCGAGATGTGTCTCGCTCAGGTCTTCTTTGGGACTGTCGTGATTGGTGTCTGAGGGTTCGTTGACAGCGTCGTGTGGTGGGTGTGCCGGTTCGATGTCGCTCGGGGCTTCATACTCATCAACTCGTTCCAACATCGGGTTTTGTAACAAGAACTGCTCGATTTCTTGTTGTAACTCAACCGTTGACAGCTGTAACAGACGAATAGACTGTTGTAACTGTGGGGTGAGCGTCAGTTGTTGGCTGAGTTTGAGTTGTAAACTTTGCTTCATCAAGGGCCAGATTCCTAGAGGTGGAAATGCTCGCCTAGATAGACACGGCGGACTTCTTCATTATCAACGAGCTGTTGCGGTAAGCCGGCGGCTAAAACGCTGCCATTGCTGATGATGTAGGCGTGATCACAGATTCGCAGTGTCTCGCGTACATTGTGATCGGTGATCAGGACACCAATGCCACGGCTTTTGAGATAGCTGATGATTTTTTGAATATCAATCACCGCAATCGGATCGACCCCAGCAAACGGTTCATCCAACAAAATAAAGCGTGGTCGTGTCGCGAGGACACGCGCAATTTCAACCCGTCGCCGTTCGCCGCCAGACAAAGACAGCGCACTGTGTTCACGCAGATGGCTGATGTTGAGATCTTCCATCAGTAAATCGAGCTGGGCATGATTGTCTTTGTGGTGGCCGCCGGCAATTTGCAAAATCGCCAAGATATTCTCTTCGACGGTCATTTTGCGAAAAATCGAGGCCTCTTGTGGCAAATAACCAAGGCCAAGACGGGCGCGTTGGTGCATGGCCAAGGTGCTGATGTCGCGATCATCTAAGAAAATATGCCCGGCATCCGCCGCCACCAAACCGACAATCATATAAAAACTGGTGGTTTTTCCAGCCCCATTGGGGCCCAGCAAGCCAACTACCTCACCACTTTTGATGTCTAAAGACACATCCTGCACCACCGTTCGCTTTTTATATGTTTTGCGTAGGTGGCGCACAGAAAGCACACTCTGAGGGGTCATGGCTTACTCTTTGGCTGCAAGATCACGGTAACGCGGCCATTTTTGCCACCGCCATTGACCTGAAAGACTTCGGTTTTGCCGTGATAGGTGATGCTATGGCCGACGGCGCTGTCTTGGCCACGCTTAATACGGGCTTGTTCGACGAGGCGCACTTCTTCGCTGCTGCTGTCGTAATCAATCCGTTTGGCTTGGCCCTCAACCCATTCTGCCGCCTGCCCGTCTTTGGCATCTAGGCGTTGCTTAAAATAAGCAGGGCTACCGACGGCAGTGGCTTGTTGTTGACCATTGCCTTTGTCCGTTGCCACGATTTTGCTGGCTTTGAGTAAAAGACTGCCCTGCGTCAAAATCACATTGCCTTCATACACCATTTGACCTTTTTGTTGATCTAAATTGGCGCTATCGGCTTCGATGGTAATCGGTTGCGTGCGGTCAGCCTTTTCTGCCCATGCTGCCGCACTGGTGAAACAGGCCGCCAGACAAAGCAGTTGGCCGAGTTTAAGGGGAAGGTTTCGGTTCATGGATGATCTTTACCCGCGATTGGGGACGTGAAGAAAGGCTGACTTGTCCTGTGGCATCATGGTAGATAAAACCAGCGGATTCGACAGTTGAGCCAGCTTGACGGAACACCGACTGCTGTTTGGAACGGGCGACCCGTTTTTCAACATCGACTTCTAACGCTTGGGTTTCTAAGATTGCCTCGGGACGACCGGCGTGGGCATGGCGCACAAGACGCGTAGCCCCCCTAAATTCAGCAGTTTTTTGTTCAGTGTGATACTGCGCTTGTTGTGCGGTTAATTCACCGATCAATTTACCCTGTTCAAAGCGGCGATAGTGTGGCGCAGTGAAGTAAACGACATTTTGTTGTGGAAATTGCCATATTGCCTTGCCATCTAAACGTTGGATCAACTGTCCATCTATGCCAAATTCACTGGCGCGAAAGTCTTCAATCCGATAGGCCTCGGTGTTGGGACTGTTTGGCGGTGGGCTGATCGCCAACCATCCAATCAAGCTTTCTAAGCCAAAGGTGATGGCAGCGAGTAGGGCAACCAACAACAAAGGAAAAAGACGCGGCGAGGCTTGTAACATGATTTAGGCCAAATAGGGGGCGAGTGCGTGGTCGAGCGTACCTTGCGCTTGCATAATCAACTCGCACAGCTCACGCACCGCACCCCGTCCACCGGCCGCACCCGTCACATAGTGAGCATGGCTGCGGACGATATTCGGCGAATGTGGTACAGCAACGGCCAATTTCACTTGTCGCATCACGGGTAGGTCAATCACATCATCGCCGATATACGCACATTGTTCTGCGTTTAACCCTGTCTGTGCGAGTAGATCGGCAAAAGCACTGCGTTTGCTGTCATAACCGAGATAGAGATGGGTGATGCCAAGATTACGGGCACGATGTTCAACACAGGGCGCGCTGCGGCCACTGATAATTGCCAACTCAACCCCGCTGTCTTTCAACATTTTTAGGCCGTGACCATCCAGTGTATTAAAAGCTTTGATTTCTTCGCCTTGTGGCGTGAAATAAATCGAGCCATCGGTTAGCACGCCATCGACATCAAGAATTAGCAATTTAATATCGCGTGCTAAGGTGTATACAGATTGCATTGCTTATCCAATCACAACAAAAAATGTCTTTATTACACAATGCCAGCACGCAATAAATCGTGCATGGTGAGCGCGCCCAACAAACGTTGTTGTTCATCACACACCAAGAGGCTGAATATTTTATGGGTTTGCATCAGTTGTACCGCTTCAGCGGCCAGACGGTGGGGGGCAATCGTGCGTGGACGGGTGGTCATCAACTCGCCGACCAAGGTAGCGTGTACATCAGCATGGCGGTCGAGGGCGCGGCGTAAATCCCCATCAGTGAAAACCCCCAATAATATGCCTTGCTGATCGGCCACCGCTGTCATGCCCAACCCTTTGCGGCTAATTTCCATTAACGCATCGCGTAATAGCGTGTCTGGTGTTACCACTGGCAGCGCATCAGCCTGATGCATGATGTCTGAGACATGCACCAATAAACGCCGGCCCAAACTGCCGCCGGGATGGGATAGCGCAAAATCTTCTGGCTGGAAACCGCGTGCATCGAGCAATACCATGGCGATGGCATCACCGAAGGCTAAGGCGGCGGTGGTGCTGGTGGTGGGGGCAAGGTTATGTGGACAGGCCTCGCGATCTACCGCTGCGTTCAGATGATAGTCAGCTTCTTTAGCCAGTGTGGATTGCGGGCGGCCGGTCATTGCCAATAAGGTGATGTTCTTACGGCGTAAGCTGGGGAGAAGGGCGACAATTTCTTCTGATTCACCCGAATTAGACAAGGCCAATACCACATCGCCATCTGTAATCATCCCCAAATCGCCGTGTGCTGCTTCAGCAGGGTGAATAAAAAAGGCTGGTGTGCCAGTTGAGGCAAGGGTAGCAGCAATTTTGCGTGCAATATGACCCGATTTCCCCATTCCCGTCACAATCACGCGACCTTGACAATGTAAGATGGCTTCGATTGCCGCTAAAAAAGTGT
This sequence comes from Aquaspirillum sp., assembly GCF_055136605.1. Taxonomy (NCBI): domain Bacteria; kingdom Pseudomonadati; phylum Pseudomonadota; class Betaproteobacteria; order Neisseriales; family Aquaspirillaceae; genus Aquaspirillum; species Aquaspirillum sp. Next base: position 11,162 of record NZ_JBSQVP010000066.1, read on the forward strand.
GGTCTAGGCGTTGTGCCAGCACGCGAATAGCGTCGGCTTCGGTATGTAATACCTCTTGTGCAAGATGGAGTCGGTGTTGGGCCAAAGAATCGAAGTCAGTCATGCAAAAGTCGCTGTCTGTAAAAGGAATAGGCTGTCACGCGGCCCATTATAGCAATTTTAATCGCATCGCCGTGGTTGGCACTGGCATCGTTTCTGTGCATTCCCAGTTTGACCTCCTCCCCGCTTTCAAAGAGTGGGCATTCCTAACTTATTGAACTTTGGAAAGGCTGCACGTTTGGCAAAGAAGTTTTGATATCCCCGCGGTAAATAACCCGCGACTGAAGTCGAAGGCTTTATTGTGAAACGAGAGCATGGTTGATCCCATTTCCAACATCAGGCGTATTTACAGCCGCCCTTGGCGAGACGGCGGTCTC
>NZ_JBSQVP010000067.1:0-11315 GCF_055136605.1 Aquaspirillum sp.
ATGTGTATAAGAGACAGGCGTGCAATGTTGCCGCTGGCGGGGGGGCGGGGGCAGCATGTTCTTGTTGAAATCCCCACTCACGAATCAGCAAACCAATAGCCGGATTAAACAGGCCATCACTGAGTTGTTCAAATTGTTGGCTGTGACGAATCAGCTCGGTTAATTCCGCTGATAGCGTGATCGGTTGGCCGCCTTGAAATGCGCGATTGACTTGAGAGAGTTCGCTGTCGGTTTGCCACGGATGGAGCTGACGATGTAGGCGGTCGAGCTCGTGTAGCGCGGCTGTGATGGCTTGTTGTGCGATCTCTGGCTTAGTCTGTGCAATGCTGATTTCCACTCGGGTGCCGAAAACATAACTTTCTTGCTGTTGTAATGTTGTCTGTGATTGGCAACCACTCAGGATAAAAAAACTGCATAGTCCAGTAAAAATCGTGGGCAAGTGGAAATTGTGTGTGAAATTTTTTGATATTTTGATATAAATCAAAATAATGTAGAAAAAATGCTTATTCAGCATGAGCCCTATCCATCTTTTGTACTGTTTTTAACAAGAGTGTTTATTATGTGCAGCCTAAGAAAAAATTGCAGAAACCTTCATTTTTCAAAAAATGAAACCCTAACTAGGCTCTTTCAATGTTAAAGGCATGAGAGAAAAACGGCTAAACAGACCTTTTTCGTCTCAACTTCGTTCACGTTTTCGTGAACGCTATGCACAACGACAGCAACAGACGTTGTTGCAGGGACGACATTTATCAAAGGTACTCAATCAGTTGCCGGCGACCATTGCATATTGGGACCGCCATCTGAAAAACTGTTTCGCCAATAATGCATATCGGATATGGTTTGGGGTTGATCCAGATGATATATTTGGAAGGCATATTCGATTTGCCCTCGGTGATGCACTCTATCGCAAAAATCTCCCACACATCCAAGCTGCGTTACGCGGGGAGATGCAGGTTTTTGAACGAGCGATTCCTTCTCCTGATAGTAGCCATGTTCGTTATGGCCAAGTGAGCTATATCCCAGACATCCACCCTGACGGTGTCCGTGGCTTTTATGTTTTTGTCTTTGATATTTCACCTCAGAAAATTTCACAACTTGCGCTCGTAGCCAGCGAAGAACGTTATCGGGCTGTGGTTGAAGATCAGACCGAGCTGATTTCGCGTGTGCACCCAAACGGACGGTTTTTATTCGCCAACCAAGCCTACTGCCGTTTTTTTGGTAAGTCGTTGACCGAACTGATGCAGGGTACATGGCAGCCGGTGGCACACCCTGATGATGTACCGTTGATTACCGCTGAGCTGAAGAAGTTGTCGCCGCATTGCCCTGTCGTGATTATCGAAAACCGTGTGTATTCGGCCAATGGACAAGAACATTGGATGCAGTTTGCCAATCATGGTTTTTTTGATAGCAGTGGTCATTTGGTTGAGATTCAATCGGTAGGCCGTGATATCACCGCCCGCAAACAAGCCGAAGCCGCGCTACAAGAGGCCCACGACACCTTAGAAAATAAGGTCATCGAACGAACCGAGCAGCTACGGCGGTTGGCCATTGAGGCGACTTTGGCCGAAGAGCGTGAGCGCCGCGCTATTGCTCGCGATTTACATGATGATTTGGGACAAATCCTGCACATCATGAAAATTCGTTTAGAATTGCTAAAAAAATCAGTCACTCCAGCACAAAAAGACAATCTAACAGCATTAGAACTTTTCACGCACCGTGCCAGCACCCTTGTTCGTTCCTTTACTGCCCAGCTTAGCCCACCGGTGTTAGAAAACTTGGGTTTGACTGCCGCGCTACGTTGGTTGGAAAAAGAAGTGTTGGATATCTATGGCCTAGCGGTGACCACGGATATTGAAGAACCCAATTGCACCCTCTCGCATACCCAAGCGGTGATTTTGTTTCGGATTGCGCGTGAGTTGCTGATCAATATCACCAAACATGCCGAAGTCGATGACGCTGAACTCAATTTACGTTTTGATGGTGAGCAAGTGCTGTTGCGTGTCAGTGATCACGGTCGGGGCATTGCCAATCAAGAACAGGCTTTAAGTGGTGTCTCGGGTTTTGGTCTGAATAGTGTGCGTGAACGCATTACCTTTTTAGGCGGCAGCATGTGCTTGGTCTCTGCACCTCAACAGGGGGTGACTGTTACCGTCAAATTACCCGTAGAACAGAAAGGAGAAAAACATGACCATTAAAATCATGCTTGCAGATGACCATAAGATGTTTCGTGAAACCTTGAAAATTCCCCTCAATGCCGAGGCCGACTTTCAAGTGATCGCCGAGGCAGGCCAAGGCAAAGAATTATTAGCGTTATTAGAACAATACCAGCCAGATGTCTTGGTATTGGACATTAACCTACCAGACATTCATGGCATTGAACTGGCGAAATATATTTCGCGGGAAAGGCCATTGATTAAAATTTTGGCGTTGTCTGGCTACACCGAAAAAATCTTTATTGATGAGATGTTGCAAGCTGGTGCCATGGGCTATGTGGTGAAATCCGCTGGCTCTGATGAGTTAATTACCGCCGTTCGTACCGTAGCGGGTGGGGAACGGTTTTTATCCCCGGATGTCGCACACAACTTTGCGGCATCGGCCATTTCTCATTCTTCCTCCGACCTTGATCCACCATTAGCGTTATTGGGCCGGCGTGAACGTCAAGTGCTGGCGCTGTTAGCACAAGGGCTAAGATCACACGAAATTGCCGTGCAAATGGGCATTGCACCTTCTACAGTAGAAGTTCACAGACGCAATATTCGCCAAAAACTCGGCTTAACCTCGATTGCTGAGTTAACTAAGTACGCTTTACGCAAAAAAATCGTTTCTAACTGATTTTCTAGCAAATCGTTTATTTGTATAGCTAATACATGTTTTTGTTAATTGATGATCATGATGCGTCTGTCTATCATTCGCCGCGTCACGTTGTGCATAAAAATACCTAAATCAGCATGATGGCTTAACCTGTATAGGTTTTTTGATTCACCCTAATTTCATGTCATTGGAGTGCTTGCTGTGCGCGTCAACCAACCCGTAACGCAGGTCGAAACCTTGTTGCCAAAAGATCAGTTCATTTACTCCCGAACCGATCTCAAGGGCATCATCGTCGAAGCTAATCAAGCTTTTGCAGACATCAGTGCCTATACCCGTGAAGAAATGATAGGCCAGCCGCATAACTTAGTGCGGCATCCTGACATGCCACCACAGGCATTTGAGGATATGTGGCGTGACTTAAAGGCGGGGCGGCCTTGGCGCGGGCTGGTAAAAAATCGTCGCAAAGACGGCGGCTTTTACTGGGTGGTGGCGAATGCTTCGCCGGTGCGTGAAAACGGCAAAATCGTTGGTTATCAGTCCGTGCGTACTTGCCCAGAACGGCATGAGGTCGAGGCAGCGACGGTGGCTTACGAGAAATTATTAAAAGGCGACCGTTCAATCCGCGTGTTTCATGGCCGTGTGGTGCCTGCACGGCGCTCGCCTTGGGCAGTGTTTTGTTGTTCGGAAGTCCAACCGTGGTTGATTGGGGGAAGTTCTCTCTTATTAAGTGGTTTGGTATTACTACAACAACTTTTCCCTAGCATCGGCTTGCAAACGCTGTTGTTACCGTTATCGGTATTGGCGTTATTGATTGCACTGTTTTTCTTGGTGGTTTTTGTCCCGACCTTTAATAAGGAAATTGCCTTACTGACAGCTTATTTAGAGCAGCTGTTGTTGTCGGGTGATTTAACACAGCGCTTTGATTTAAAAAGGCAAGATCCAGTCGGGGTGATTGCACGCAAAATTGACCGTTTTGTGTCGTCAATTCAAGCCACCATACAGTGTATGGCCGATTCGGCGCGCCAAGTGCGTTCGATTGCGGCGGATGTCAGTCAAGGCGTGACCCATGTGCAATTCTCGGCACAACAGCAAAACCAAGCGACTAACTCTGCTGCGGCTGGGATTGAAGAAATTACCATGTCGATTGCTGAAGTCGCCACACGTGCAACACATACCTGTCACTCGGCTGCTGGCGCAACGACGTTGTCTGAACAGGGCGCGGTGTTATCACAACAAGCTTGCTCTACGATTCTGTCGTTGGCCGATACCGTGAAACAATCTGCAGTGCAGGTTGAACAGTTGGGTAAACAATCAGAGGAAATTTCTCGGATTACCGGTGTCATTAAAGAAATTGCCGAACAGACTAACTTATTGGCACTCAATGCTGCCATCGAAGCGGCGCGGGCAGGTGAAATGGGGCGGGGCTTTGCGGTGGTGGCGGATGAAGTTCGCAAACTGGCCGAACGAACCGCAAATGCAACGGAAGAAATCAGCAGCATGATTCAAGCGGTGCAAGCTGAAACCGGCAAGGCTGTAGATGGAATGCGTGGTGGCGCCGAGCAAGTCGAGCGCGGCGTATCGTTGGTGCAACAAGCGCAAGATTATCTGCACAACATCAATCAGCAAATGCAGCAAACCACACAGATGGTGAGTGATATTTCTCTCTCGGCACAAGAACAAAATCAGGCCATGAGTTTAATGGCAGAAAATGTCGAAAGTATTGCAGTCATGACCGAACAAAATATGAAAGTCGTGGAGTTGACAACCGATACCGTACAACACCTTAACAAAATGGTACACAGAATGGAAAAAGCGGTTAAGCAATATTCTGTGTAACAAATTTTTTAAAAAGGTTATCTCGTGCCACATTCCACATTACATGGCAAAAAAAACTTTTCTACGCAAGAAATTGAGTATTTATCCCACCTCCGTTTTGCCATTGATCAACACGCGATTGTCAGTATTGCCAATGCTGCTGGCGATATTATTGATGTGAATGACAAATTTTGTGAAATCAGTGGCTATTCTCGTGATGAGCTGATTGGGAAAAACCATCGCTTATTAAAATCGGCAGAACATTCCACTGCTTTTTTTCGTCAAATGTGGATGACCATTGCCTCGGGTAAGGTATGGCAAGGCGAAATTTGCAATCTCAATAAACAAGGCCAAGAGTATTGGGTACGCTCAACTATCGTGCCTTTTTTAGATGAAAATGGCCTGCCACAACAATATCTTTCTATTCGTACTGATATTACGTATACCAAATTAGCTGAGAGAAAATTACGCGTGTTTCGGCGGTTGGTTGAAACCACAGAGCAGGCAATTCGGGTATCAGATGCAGAAGGTCGGATTCAATATGTCAACCCAGCTTACGAGCGCCTATTGGGTTATCGCAGCCGCGAAGTGTTAGGGCGTGATTTTGTTGCAGTGGGCACGGCTGGACAGCAAGAAGAGAAAGTAGCCGAGGTTTTAAACACATTAGCAGAAGGAAAAAGCTGGACGGGTCTATTAAAATTGATGCGTAAAGATGGCTCGGAATTTATGAGCTTAAGTAATTTATGCCCCATCATGGATCCCAATACCGGCAAACTGGCTAATACATTTAATATGTTTGTTGATTATTCGGCAGAGATTGAACGACAGCAGGCACTAGAACAGGCAGTTGAGCAAGCTAATGAAGCCAACCAAGCAAAATCAGAATTTTTATCGCGGATGAGCCATGAATTGCGGACACCGATGAATGCGATTATCGGTTTTTCGTCTTTAATGGAAATGGATGATGAACTCAGCGAAGACAATCGCGATAATGTAAATGAAATTATTAAGGCCAGTCACCACCTATTGCAGTTGATTAACGAGGTATTGGATTTAGCACGGGTTGAAGCCAGAAAAGTAGAGCTGTCCATAGAGCCGGTGGATTGCCTTGTTTTGGTCGAAGAATGTCATAGCTTATTACGACCTTTATTAGAAAAATCCGAAGTCAACCTTAAAATCCATCTACCAGAGCCGTTTATTGTTCGTGCTGATCATATTCGCCTAAAACAAGTTTTATTAAATTTAATTTCCAATGCAATTAAATATAATCGGCGCGGCGGTAAAGTGTGTATTCAAGGTGAGGCGGTTGAAACAGCATCAGGGCATTTCCTGCGCTTGCATGTGCAAGACACGGGTAATGGTATCGCCCCTGAGCGTATGAAAGAACTGTTCCGGCCCTTTAATCGACTGGGTGCGGAATATGGCGAGATTGAAGGGACGGGGATTGGTTTGGTGATCACCCACAGCTTAGTTGAGTTGATGGGGGGGCACATTGGCGTTGAAAGTGAGCTAGGCAAGGGCAGTGATTTTTGGATTGAATTGCCAGCCGAGGTTTTACCCGAACTGGTCGATACCGCCGTCACCGCTACCGCCGAGGCTGAGTCAGATAAACAACAACGCCGCTACACAGTGCTGTATATCGAAGATAACCCCGCCAATATCAAACTGGTGACCCAAGCCTTAGCGCGCCTGCCCCATATTTCGTTGTTTACCGCACATACCCCATCGTTAGGACTGGATTTAGCGCATCATCATCAACCCGATTTGATTTTGTTGGATATCAATTTGCCGGGGATGAATGGTTATCAGGTGCTGGCCGAGCTCAAAAACCGCACGCGTACGGCGTCGATTCCCGTGATTGCGATCACCGCCAACGCCATGCGGCGTGATATTGAACGCGGTAAACAAGCGGGTTTTGCTGAATACTTAACTAAGCCATTAGATATCAGTCTGTTTTTACGGACAGTCAATGAATTTCTGGAAAGGTCTGTATAAAGGATGTGGGTTAGCCAGAGACAAAAGGTTGTGCGATGAAGCCAGAAATTAAATCAGCGCATATTTTATTGGTGGATGATGAACCCGCCAATCTGAAGCTATTGCAGAAAATTTTGCAGGGCGAAGGATTTGTTCATCTCACCGCCATTTCCGATCCGCGCTTAGTGGCCTCAACCTATCAGCAACAACGGGTGGATTTAATTCTGTTGGATTTGAACATGCCGCATCTCGATGGTTTTGCGGTGATGGAACAGCTGTTTGCACTCGATCAGCCACTATTGGCACCGATTGTGATGCTAACCGCGCAAGCACAGCATGACATTATGTTGAAAGCGTTAACCTTAGGGGCACGCGACTTTATCACCAAACCTTTTCACCGCATCGAGTTGTTGGCGCGGGTACGTAATCTATTAGAAGCCCATTTAGCCCATCGTTTTTTGGAACAACGCAAAGCGGTATTAGAAGAAATGGTGGCTGAACGGACGCAGGAATTAAATCGTTCTCATCAAAAAATTGTTCGTCTGTTGGCCAAGGCCGCTGAATTTCGCGACAACGAAACCGGTGCGCATGTGCTGCGGATGAGCCATACCGCCAGTATGTTAGCAAAGCGTTTGGGATGGGATGAGAAACAGTGTGAATTGTTGTTTTATGCCAGCCCGATGCACGATGTCGGCAAAATTGGCATCTCAGACACGATTTTGCTCAAACCCGGGCGATTGACACCGGAAGAACGATTCATCATGGAACAGCATGCTGAGATTGGCGCCCGTATTTTAGAAGAGCACCATGATAACGAGCTGTTACAGATGGCCTACCGAATTGCGTTGTCGCACCACGAAAAGTGGGATGGTTCTGGTTATCCGCGTGGTTTGAAGGGGGAAGACATTCCGATTGAAGGGCGAATTGCGGCGATTGCCGATGTCTTTGATGCCCTAACGTCAACACGGCCTTATAAGCGGGCGTGGCCGATTGATGACGCTGTTAACTTCTTAAAAGAACAAGCCGGCAAGCACTTCGACCCCAATTTAGTCGAGCATTTCTTAGCCATTTTGCCCGAAGTGTTAGCCATTCGGCAGCGTTATGCAGATGAGGACAGCGACGGGGATTTGTAGGGTGTCGTCACCCCAAAGGGGCGACGCACCATGAACAGTGAGCGTTGTTTTGCCAAACAACCGGTAATCCAACGTATGCTGGCTTTAGGGCTGGAAGAAGGTCAAGCAAGTTTAGGATAAAGATATTGACCGGTCGTAAAGGGTTTCTGGAGCAATATCCAAATTATCCGGCCAACACACAGTATCAAAGGCAACATAGGCCTGTTTGAATTTTTCTGGATCTTTCAGTTTGACGAACACACCTCGATCCAGATAAGGAGACATATCAAACAGGCGGTGTTCACCAGTGTTAAACCAGAGTTCGAGAAGAAAATTATCTCGTGGCTGCACGCGGACGACAGTTTCCATAGTCAGACCTTAACGCAGTGGGTCAATAGGAAGTGGTGTTTGACCATTTATCGCTAATTCCCAATCGGCGAGTAGATCTTCACGGCGGATTTCAATCCATGCTTGGACTAGACGAACCTTAGCAGGGGGAAGCTGGCCGTCCAATAGAGAACCATCAAGGATTGAGAATGAAGCATCTGAGCCTTGGTATTTTGCGTGAATATGCGGTGTGTTATGTCTTTCGTGATCATAAAAATAGAGATAAATCACAATTCCATAAAACATGCTAATCGTCGGCATGGTGGTATCTCCGGTATTGGGATGTGAGGATTATAGTCTGGAAGGAAAACAGGCGCAGTGCAGCATGGCAGATAAGGACATCGCGTTAGAAAAATAGTCAATCTATACAATATGTTATTTTTATAAAACATTGTAGGGTGTCGTCACCCCAAAGGGGCGACGCACCATTAGCCTCGATTTAGAACGCAGGCACAATTGCGCCTTGGTATTTCTGTTGCAAGAATGCTTTGACATCAGCACCGGTCAAAGCGGTTGCCAGTTTTTTCAGAGCAGGGCTGTCTTTGTTATCGCTGCGGCTAACCAAAATATTGGCATACGGCGATTTTGCCCCCTCGATAAACAGCGCATCACGTGTTGGCACCAGCTTGGCTTCTAAAGCATAGTTGGTGTTGATTAAAGCCAAATCGACTTGATTCAAAATGCGTGGCAAGGTCGCTGCTTCTAACTCAGTGATTTTCAGCTTTTTCGGGTTATCGGTGATGTCTTTTGCTGTCGCCAACAAATTGCTCGGATCTTTCAGCTTGATTAAACCCTGTGCTTGCAACAACAGCAAAGCACGTGCACCGTTTGACGGATCGTTTGGAATCGCCACCCGTGCGCCTTCTTTCAAATCTTTAGCAGCTTTCACCTTTTGAGAATACGCACCAAAAGGCTCAACGTGAACAGCTGTGACCGTCACCAGCGAAGTGCCTTTATTCTTATTAAAGGTATCGAGGTAGGGTTTGTGTTGGAAGAAGTTGGCGTCTAACTTTTTCTCTGCCACTTGCACGTTAGGCTGCACATAGTCGGTAAAGACTTTTACCTCTAATTCCACGCCTTCTTTAGCCAATTTGGGTTTCACAAACTCCAAAATTTCGGCATGGGGCACGGCTGTTGCGCCAACACTTAATTTTTCAGCATGGGCATTCACAGCAAAAGCCGCGACAACGCTCGCCACGATCAGACTGATTCGTTTCATTTTTAATATCCTTTATTTACGAGTGAAATGAGCAACGGCTTTATCCCCTGCCCACTGTAGAACCTGAACCAACACAATCAAAATCAAAACCGTGACCACCATCACGTCGGTTTGGAAGCGTTGATAGCCATAGCGCACCGCTAAATCTCCCAAACCTCCACCACCAATCACCCCCGACATCGCCGAATAGCCAACGAGACTAATGGCAGTCACGGTGATGGCGGCTAGTAATCCCGGCAAGGCTTCTGGCAATAAAGCCAACCATAAAATCTGCCACCGTTGAGCACCCATCGCTTGGCAGGCTTCGATAATGCCCTTATCCAAATCACGCAACACGTTTTCCACTAACCGTGCGAAAAACGGTACGGCGGCGGCGACCAGAGGCGGGATAGCGCCTTCGACACCAATTGAGGTCCCGATGAGCCACACAGTGAGCGGAATCATCACAATCAATAAAATGATGAAAGGCAATGACCGCAATACATTGACCACCAACGATAAAACGCGATATAGCCCTTTGTGGCCTTGTAGCTGTGAGCTGCTTGACCAAAACAGTAAGACACCAAGCGGCAAGCCCAATAACACGGTAAAAAATAGTGAAACGCCGGTCAGAATCAGCGTTTCCTGTGTTCCCTGCCACAGCTCGGCAAGGTCAAGATTCACAAATTCAATCATGGTCGTTTCCCTTGTTGCAAAATATCGGTGCGAACACCGCGTGCCGCGAAAGCGTCTTGTAAAGCGGTGATATCAACGGTGTTGGCTTGTGCCACTTCAACAATCAGTTGACCATACGGCGTGTCCTTAATTCGTCCAATGGTGCCGTGAAGGATATTGAAGGCAATGCCCCACTGTTGCGCGAGTTCGTGCAATAACGGTTGGTGGGTGGTGGCGCCGGTAAAGCTCAGTCGCAATACCGCACCTTGGGCCATCGCCAATGCCGCTTGCCATTCGGCTTCATGCTGACCGCCGCTTTCCGCCAACATACTTTGCGTTGCAGGGTGGGCGGGATGTAGGAAAATATCGCTTACAGGGCCCATCTCTACAATTTCACCAGCTTCAATCACCGCCACACGGTCACAAATGCTTTTGACGACATTCATTTCATGGGTGATTAACACAATGGTTAGCCCCATGCGGCGGTTGATGTCGAGTAGCAGTTGCAAAATCGCTTGCGTGGTTTGTGGATCTAATGCGCTCGTGGCTTCATCACACAGCAAGAGTTTTGGTGAATTTGCCAAAGCCCGCGCAATCCCCACCCGCTGCTTTTGTCCACCCGACAGCTGTGCCGGATATTTATGGCGGTGATCTTGTAGGCCAACCAGTTCTAATAACTGATGAATGTGTTGTGGATCGATGGCTTTCTTGGCAAGTTTCAAGGGAAAGACAATGTTTTCTTCCACTGTGCGAGCCATCAACAAATTGAAATGTTGAAACACCATGCCCGTTTGTTGGCGTAGCTTCACCAAACCTTGTGCATCTAATGCAGTGATGTCTTGACCATCAATGTCAATGTGACCGCTACTGGGGCGTTCCAACAGATTTAAGGTGCGAATGAGGCTGCTTTTACCGGCACCGGAACGGCCAATAATGCCAAAAATTTCCCCCCGACCAATTTCCAAGTTGATGTCGCGCAACGCAGTCACGGCGCGCCCATCGACTTGATAGGTTTTATGGAGGTTGCGGATACGAATCATAAGCTACCCAAAAAAAGAAGCCGCACGCGGATCACACAGTACGGCACAGACTGTAACAGAGTCGCTAAAGACAGAAAAATGCTCATTAGTGCTTTTTTTATACAATTTTGCACTAAGGCTTAGACGTAAAGCGGCAATTGTACTGCAAGCGATTCGGCAAGTGGTCATCCCTTTTTGGCTAGTTTTTTAGGGTGGATAAGCAAAGCGCATCCACCAAATCTGATGGTTTAGTTCAGTAGGTTGGCCTGCTGATGTTTGGCAACCCAACACCAACCTGAACTACAATCAGCCATTACCCTCAGC
>NZ_JBSQVP010000068.1:0-11205 GCF_055136605.1 Aquaspirillum sp.
TGGATGATGATATTCCGTTTTAAATCTCAATTTATTTAAACGGATTTTTATTGAGTGGACGCGCTACGATTATCTCAACCCGCATGCTGGTGTGGGGTGGATAAGCGTAGCGCATCCCCCCCAAACAAATTTGTTACACAACAACATCAAAACCGGCGTCTTCAATCACGGCGTGCAACTGTGCCAATGACACTTGCGACAAATCCGCCTCGATAACGGCTTCGCCACGTTCGTGACTGACTTCAACTTGGCTGACACCCGCCACAGCAGCTAACAACCCCTGCAAACGCTTCGAACACCCACCACACGTCATACCCTCAACCCGAACACGAATTTGTTCCATCTTTGATTCCCCATTATGAAATTAACGAAACCGTTTCAAACGCAAGGCATTGGTCAAAACAGAAATCGAGCTCAACGCCATTGCTGCCCCTGCCAGCACCGGATTTAACAAACCAAACGCTGCCAGCGGAATACCCAGCACATTGTAGATAAATGCAAAAAACAGATTTTGACGAATGGTAAGCAATGTGGCTTGAGACAGGCGAATCGCGTCGAGGATATGTTGAATATCACCTTGCACTAAAGTGACATCCGCCGTTTCCATCGCAATATCACTGCCACTGCCCATCGCAAAACTGACATCAGCCATCGCCAAAGCAGGCGCATCATTCACACCATCCCCCACCATCGCCACCACCTGATTTTGTTGCTGTGCTTGTTGTACCCAATCCGCTTTTTGGGCAGGGGTTAAAGCAGCGTGAACTTGACTTGCAGCCATGCCTGCCTGCGCTGCAATCGCCAAAGCGGTTTTTTCTTGATCGCCAGTGAGCATGTGAGTCTGCACTCCCTGTACGGCCAGCTGTTGCAAAGTGTGTTTTACCTGCGGTTTCAGAGGATCAGCAAGACCGAGATAAGCCACGATCTCAGCATTTCGTGCCAACGCAATCACACTGCAACCTGCTTCTTGCCACGATTGCATCAAAGATAACGCCGGCGGCGTTGACATTAACCAGTGAGGACGGCCCAAAGCCCAATGGGTGTTTTGTTCATCATGGGCGGCAATCCCTTGTCCAATTGTCGTTTGCCACTCGCTCATCGGCTGTAGCCGCAGTTGACGTTGCTGTGCCTCGTGCAAAATCGCCGAAGCTAAGGGATGCGTGGCATTTTGTTCCAGTGACGCGGCAAGGGTGAAGACGGTGTTTTCATCTAAATCAGCAGCCAACACATGACAATGTTGCACCACCGGTTGTCCTAAAGTCAGCGTACCGGTTTTATCCACCGCCAAGACGGCCACTTGGGCGGCGCGTTCGAGTGCAGCGGCATTACGAAATAAAATCCCGCGCTGCGCGCCTAGTCCGACGCCGACCATAATTGCCGCTGGTGTGGCTAAGCCCAGCGCACAGGGACACGCAATCACCAACACCGCCACTGCATGAATCAGCGCCTGTTCTAATTCACCGGTAAAAAAAGCTGTCAATCCAAAAGTCAACAAAGCAATCAACACCACCACCGGCACAAAAATTGCCGACACCCGATCTGCCAATCCTTGAATAGGTGCTTTGGAACCTTGTGCCTCTGCCACACGGCGCACAATCGCTGCCAATTGTGTCTCACGACCAGCACGTTCAACCGCGATGGTTAAGTGACCCAATTGCACCCGAGTACCGGCAAAAACCTTATCTTGCTGTTGTTTTTCTACTGCCACGCTTTCACCGGTCAACAGCGATTCATCCAACGCAGCTTGTCCCGCCACGACCACACCATCCACCGGCAAGGTGTCGCCCTGAGCCACCAAGACCCGATCACCCGCCAATAAACTGGCAATCGGTAATTCTTGCACCATGCCATCCCGTTCAACCCGTGCTGTCGCCGGTGCCAGTTGTAACAGATGGTTCATCGCGGCCGTGGTTTGCCGCTTGGCGCGGGCTTCGAGGGTTTTACCCAGCAACACCAAGCTAATCACCATCGCCGAGGCTTCAAAATACAGCGCGTGGTGATGTGTTGCACCGCTCCACAACACCCAACTCGACCACAGCCATGCCATCGATGTCCCCAGTACCACCAAGACATCCATATTCGCCCCACCGCCGCGCAACGCTGCCCATGCGCCACGATAAAAACGCCAACCGACAATAAATTGCACTGGCGTTGCCAATAACCATTGCCATAACGCAGGCACCACACCGTGATGCCCAACAAGCATCGCCACCATTTCAACAGCGAATGGTGCAGTCAATAGCAATGCCAACCACAATATGCGCTGTTCTTGTGGTGCGTGTTCTTGTGCGGCAGGGGCCGGCCAATCGTCTGCTTGTTCTTGTCCAGAGAAACCAGCACGCGCAATCGCAGCGGAGATTTGTTCGGGGGTGATGGGATGTTGGTCAGGAAAACGGACATGCGCCGTTTCATCAGCAAAATTGACATTCGCCTCAGCATTCGGCAAGCGGTTCAACACTTTCTCTAACCGCGCTGCACAAGCGGCACATGTCATGCCTTGAATGGAAAAATGTCGTACCGAGTAAGCCATATTAGTCCTGTTTTAAAATCGAATCGCCCAACCCATGATATTGGGTCACAGCCGCAGAGAGCACCCGATCAGGCAGCATACCGATGATTTAATCAAAACCAGAACTGGTTTTTGCAGAAAACGGAACCACTCATTCGTTTGATAACACGCTAAAAGCCCATCCACTCGGCAATTAGCGGTTTAGGCTTGATTTTTTAATTAAAGGCTGAATTGGCAACAACAAAAAACCGCCCCACCCAATCAAGGATGCGGCGGTTTTTTTGATGGTGGTGTGACGGATACGGCGGTATCACCACATCCACCACACAACACGATTATACGCGTTCGAAAATCGCGGCAATCCCTTGGCCACCACCGATACACATGGTCACCAACGCATAACGACCGCCAATACGGTGCAGCTCATACAACGCTTTCACCGTCAGAATCGCACCAGTCGCGCCAATCGGATGACCCAATGCCACTGCCCCCCCATTTGGGTTCACTTTGGCAGGATCAAACTCACAACCGCGTGTGACACATAACGCTTGTGCAGCAAAGGCTTCATTTGATTCAATCACATCCAAATCATTCACTGACAGCCCTGCACGCTGCAAAGCACGCGCCACAGCAGGGATCGGGCCTTCACCCATGAAAGCAGGATCGACACCAGCAATCCCATACGACACCAAACGACCCAGCGGCTGGGCACTCGATTTTTTCGCGCCAGCGGCAGTTGCCAACACAATTGCAGCCGCGCCATCATTCAAGCTCGACGCATTACCCGCTGTCACAGAACCATCTTTCTTGAAAGCTGGGCGCAGTTTGGCCAATCCTTCAGCACTGATGTCACCGCGTGGGTGTTCGTCAGTATCAAACAATGTCGTGCCTTTGCGAGTGACTAATTCCACTGGCAAAATTTGCTCTTTGAAATGACCGGCAGCAATCGCAGCCACGGCGCGGCGATGTGATTCAACCGCAAACGCATCCTGCTCTTCACGGGAGAAACCCCACTTAGCTGCAATATTTTCTGCAGTAATCCCCATGTGGACGGTGTCAAATGGATCGGTCAATGCCCCGACCATCATATCCACCATTTTGCTATCCCCCATCCGAGCGCCCCAACGCGCAGCTGGCAATAAATAACCGGCACGGCTCATCGATTCAGCCCCACCAGCAATCGCCAACTCGGCATCACCCAGCGCCAGCATCTGCGCCGCAGAAACAATCGCCTGCATACCGGAACCGCACAGACGGTTCACGGTTAAGGCTTGCGACGCATGGCTCATACCACCGTTAAGGCATGACACACGAGACACATACATATCGCGAGCTTCAGTATGCAGCACATTACCAAACACACCGTGGTCGATGTCTTCTGCGGCAACACCAGCGCGTTTAATCGCTTCTTTCACTACCTGTGCACCCAGTTCGCTAGGTGCAAAGTCTTTCAAAGCACTACCATAGTCAGCAATGGCAGTACGCACACCAGACAGCACAAAAATTTCAGGCAACGTCATTTTTCTTATCCTTTACGTAAGGGTCATCGTTGAGCACGAGGGCTTAATTTAATGCATTTTTCGTTAAAACAGATACAAGTGTTTGTTCATGTCGCCCGTTATGAGAGCATTTCCCGCGCAGCGGAAAGCCTTGCCATGTCGCCTTCTGCGGTAAGTGGCGCACTGTGTGAATTAGAACGGCAGTTTTCGATTCAGTTATTTGACCGTGTAGGAAAACGCTTGCGCCTCAATGCCTTAGGCCATGCTTTACAGCCACAAGCAGAAGAATGGCTAGATCGCGCTGCCGCACTTGAAGCCTTGATGAAAAGCCAAGATGCCTGTGGACCATTGGCAATTGGAGCAACCTTAACGTTGGGCAATTATTTGGTCACTGGGTTGGTGGCGGAGTATATGCAACAACATCCCGCCAGCCGTGTGAGCCTAGAAGTTGCTAACACTCGGCACATTGTTGAAAGAATGTTGTGTTTTGCCTTGGATGTCGCCCTGATTGAGGGTGAATGTCATCATCCTGAGCTGATAACAGAATCGTGGGGCGGGGACAGTTTGGAAATTTTTTGTGCGCCCGACCATCCTCTGGCCAAACAAGGACAGCTCTCACCACGCGATTTTGCTCGTGAAACGTGGATTGTGCGTGAAACCGGATCGGGTACCCGCGAGGCCTTTGATCGAGCGCGTGCCGCCCATCAATTACCTATTGCCATCCGCCTTGAGTTGGAACATACCGAAGGGATTAAACGTGCGGTGGAATCGGGGCTTGGGTTGGGGTGTGTGTCGGGATTGGCACTGCGTGAGGCGTTTCGGCGCGGCAGTCTGGTCAAGTTAGCGGCACCGTGGTTAGACCTACGACGGGAATTTTTATTGGTTTATCATCGCGATAAATACCTCACCCCCGCCCTGCAACATTTTCTGCGTTTATGTCGCGAATCGCTGGCACAAGGCTGTTTACAACGAGAAAGCCGCATTCCCTAATGCAATTAGCCCACTATGCCTAGTGCGTCGCAACACAGATTGCGTTAGGATTATGCGCCCTGCTTGACGCAGGTGAATACCACGTTTTTTTACCTGACTTATTCGGAGTATTTCTCATGCAAGCGTGTTTACGAGGCTGGCTGGCTGTGACTGACCTGAACCCCTGCGCCCGAGCGACTGCGGCGCGAGCCGCCGCCTCGATGATGCTTGCCATGATGGCTATGCAGTGAACGCTGCGCCCGCTTGGCGACAACGCAAACAACGTCGCCGTCCCCCTGCTTTTGTGGCAAAGAGTCCCACTCGCGCCACTGTTTTAATAAGGTCAGTCACTATGCAACCCATTTTAAAATCTAACAAACTGGCAAATGTTTGTTACGACATCCGTGGCCCAGTTTTGGCACGCGCCAAACAAATGGAAGAAGAAGGCCACCGTATCATCAAGCTCAACATCGGTAATCCTGCACCATTTGGTTTTGAAGCGCCGGAGGAAATTGTGGTCGATGTGATGCACAATTTGGGCGATGCTTCGGGGTATTCCGATTCGAAAGGCTTGTTTGCTGCACGCAAAGCCATCATGCACTACACCCAGCAGAAAGGCATTGCTGGTGTGAAAATTGACGATATTTACATCGGCAATGGCGTGTCAGAGCTGATTGTGATGGCAATGCAAGCCCTGTTAGACAGCGGTGATGAGGTATTAGTCCCCTCGCCAGATTACCCCCTGTGGACCGCCGCCATCAGCCTTGCCGGTGGCGTCCCTCGGCACTATATCTGTGACGAGAATAATGGTTGGTTGCCCGATTTAGACGATATTCGCGGCAAAATTACCCCCAGCACCCGCGCCATTGTGTTAATCAACCCAAACAACCCGACAGGGGCGTTATACCCTGAAGCTTTCCTGCGCGAAGTGGTAGAACTGGCCCGTCAGCACCAGCTGATTGTGTATGCTGATGAGATTTACGACAAAGTGGTGTTTGATGGCCAAAAGCATGTGTCGATTGCCAGCTTGGCCGACGATGTTTTATTCATCACCTTTAACGGTTTGTCGAAAAACTATCGTGCGTGCGGCTATCGTGCAGGTTGGATGATTGTTTCTGGCGAAAAACGTCATGCAAAAGATTACATTGAAGGCCTGAATATGCTGGCCTCGATGCGTTTGTGTGCCAATGTCCCCGGGCAATTTGCGATTCAAACCGCACTCGGTGGTTATCAAAGCATTGATGATTTGGTTGCACCACAAGGGCGTTTGACCAAACAGCGCGACCTTGCTTGGGAAATGCTGAATGCCATCCCGGGTGTGAGTTGTGTCAAACCGCAAGCCGCGCTGTATCTCTTCCCCCGTCTTGATCCAAAAATCTATCCGGTGGCAGACGATCAACAGCTGATTCTCGAATTTTTAGAAGCGGAAAAAGTTTTGCTGGTACAAGGCAGCGGCTTTAACTGGGCACAACCCGACCACTTCCGTGTGGTGTTCCTGCCGAATGTCGATGACTTGCGCGATGCCCTCACCCGCCTGACCCGTTTCTTAGAACACTATCGCAAGCGCCACGGCACCGATACCGCCGTGAGCCACGCTTAATTTATTAACCTAGGATAGCTCGTTACTTTAAGGAGACCGCGAGAAACAGAGTATGCACGGCATACTATGCTATCCCTCCCCGCTGACCACCGGCGGGGCTTCTCGCGCACAAAACATCATGAAACCCATCCAAGTTGGCCTGTTAGGCATCGGCACCGTTGGCGGTGGCACTTTTACTGTTTTGAGTCGTAACCAAGAAGAAATCACCCGCCGCGCTGGCCGCCCTATTCAAATTACGATGGTGGCAGATAAAAACCTCGACCATGCTCGTACAGTTGTCGGCGATGCAGCAACCGTCACGGATGATGCGTTTGCCGTGGTGCGTGACCCGAATGTTGACATCGTGGTGGAACTGATCGGTGGCTATGGCATTGCCAAAGAATTGGTTTTAGAAGCTATCCGCAATGGCAAGCATGTAGTAACCGCTAACAAAGCTTTGTTGGCCGTACATGGCAATGAAATTTTTGCTGCGGCACGCGAAAAAGGCGTTACCGTGGCTTTTGAAGCCGCCGTTGCCGGTGGGATTCCAATTATTAAAGCGGTACGTGAAGGTCTATCCGCCAACCGTATCCAATGGATCGCCGGCATTATCAACGGCACCACCAACTTTATTTTGTCGGAAATGCGCGACAAAGGGTTGTCGTTTAATGAAGTGTTAGCGGAAGCTCAACGCTTAGGTTATGCCGAAGCCGATCCGACTTTCGACGTTGAAGGGGTCGATGCTGCACATAAAATCACGCTGCTGTCGGCCTTGGCGTTTGGTACTCCAGTGCAATTTAACCAAGCCCATATCGAAGGCATCACGTCACTGAAAGCGGAAGATATTCGCTATGCAGAACAATTAGGCTATCGCATTAAATTGTTAGGCATCACTCGCCGTACCGAAGCCGGTGTCGAGTTGCGTGTTCACCCCACTTTGGTGCCAGAAAAACGCCTGATTGCCAATGTTGAAGGGGCAATGAATGCAGTGTTGGTACAAGCAGATGCCGTTGGCGCCACCTTGTATTACGGTAAAGGGGCAGGGGCAGAGCCGACCGCCAGTGCAGTGATTGCTGATTTGGTGGACGTGACTCGCTTACATACCGCCGACCCAGAACACCGTGTGCCACACTTGGCCTTCCAACCCGATCAATTGGCTGAATTGCCTATTCTGCCTATCGGTGAAGTGGAAACCGCTTACTACTTGCGTTTATCCGTCGAAGACAAGCCCGGTGTCTTGGCCGATGTAACGCGCATTTTGGCTGATCACAGCATCAGTATCGACGCCATGTTGCAGCGTGAACCAGCGGAAGGCGCTGATCAGGCAGACATCATTATTCTGACTCATCGCACGTTCGAAAAACACATGAGTGCAGCACTCGAGAAAATCACTGCCTTGTCAGTGGTGCGTGGTGATGTCACTCGTCTGCGTTTGGAGGCATTAGGTTAATGCGTTATCTCTCGACTCGCGGTCAATCACCGGCCCAATCTTTTTCTGATATTTTGCTCGGTGGTCTCGCCCCAGATGGCGGGTTATACCTGCCAGAACAGTATCCACAGGTCACCGCCGAGCAGTTAGCGGCTTGGCGTCAACTGTCGTATGCTGACTTGGCATTTGAAATTCTGAGCCTGTTTGCAACCGATATCCCAGCAACAGACTTGCGCGACATTTGCCAACGCACCTACCGCGCCGAGGTGTATGGCTATGCCCGACAGCCAGAAAAAGCAGCTGATATCACCCCCATCACTTGGTTAAAAGAGGGCATTGGGTTACTCGAATTATCGAATGGCCCTACGCTGGCCTTTAAAGACATGGCCATGCAGTTGCTTGGCAATTTGTTTGAATATGTGTTGGCCAAACGTGGCGAGGAAATCAATATCCTCGGTGCAACCTCCGGTGACACAGGCTCGGCAGCAGAATATGCCATGCGTGGTAAACGTGGTGTGCGTGTCTTTATGTTGTCACCGCACGGCAAAATGAGTGCCTTCCAACGGGCACAGATGTATTCCTTACAAGACGAAAACATCTTTAACATTGCTGTGGAAGGGATGTTTGATGATGCACAAGACATCGTCAAAGCGGTATCAAACGATCATGCCTTCAAAGCACGTTATAAAATCGGGGCAGTGAATTCGATCAACTGGGGCCGGATTGCGGCGCAAGTGGTGTATTACTTTAAAGGCTATTTTGCCGCCACCCAAGATAACAGCCAGCAAGTTGCGTTCTGTGTGCCTTCGGGTAACTTTGGCAATATTTGTGCAGGTCATATCGCCCGCATGATGGGGCTGCCGATTGGTAAGCTGATTTTGGCAACCAACGAAAACGATGTGTTAGATGAGTTCTTTAAATCGGGGGCTTATCGCCCACGTGGAACGGCAGATACCTTCGTTACCTCTAGCCCTTCGATGGATATTTCTAAAGCCTCGAACTTCGAGCGTTTTGTGTTCGACTTAGTCGGCCGTAACCCAACACGCTTGGCTGAATTGTGGCAACAAGTGGATCGGGGTGGGTTTGATCTCAGCACCAGCCTAGAATGGGCACAGCTGGAACAATTTGCTTTTGTTTCAGGAAAAAGCACCCACGCCGATCGTTTAGCCACGATTCGCAGTGTGTTTGCTTCGGATGGCTTGATGATCGATACCCATACGGCAGATGGCATTAAAGTCGCTCGTGAGGTGGCAGTGACGGGGATGCCGGTGTTGGTATTGGAAACGGCACAGGCAGTGAAGTTTGCCGAGACGATTCAAGAAGCCCTGCAACAAAGCCCAGCTGCGCCACAAGGGTTGGCGAATTTAGAAGATTTGCCACAGCGAGTGACGGTCATGCCGGCCGATGTCGAACAGGTGAAACAATTTATTGTTGCCCATAGCGAATAGTCGCCAATCAACAGGCAAACTGTTACACTGCCTTTGATGATTTGAGTCTTATCCGCCCACCGTTTTGCGGTGGGCGTTTTCTTTTTTTGCTGACCTCGCTTCAATCCTGAAGCAGGGCAGAGTGTGAGGAGCTATCTTATGTCTACCCCCCCTTCTCTGATTTTGTCCAGCCTAGATGTGTTGCGTTTGGAAAAGCTGTTACAAAACGCCGAGTGGCGACACAGCCCAGCCGCCGTTGCCTTAGAGGCAGAAATTGATCGGGCGGATATTGTCGATCCACAAGAGATCCCTGCCGGTGTTGTAACGATGAATTCGCGTGTCCGCTTATTGAATATCAGCACTGGGCAAGAGATGAGTTATACCCTTGTCTATCCGCAAGATGGCGGTGAGGGATGTTTGTCAGTATTAGCGCCCGTTGGCTCGGCATTACTTGGTTTGTCAGTCGGGCAAGAGATTGATTGGCCGTTACCCTCTGGCAATACACATCGAATTAAGGTGTTGGATGTGTTGTATCAACCAGAGGCAGCAGGCGAATTCACGCGGTAGCCTTAGTGGGATTTGCATGAGCAGGGTTTACAATTTAATTGACCTCTTCCCCGCCCTCTCGCTTTCGCTCGCCAGTCTTGAGACTGGGAAGGACGGGTCTGAAAATTGCGGTGGGGGCGAGGCAGTGGCTAAGCTGCGTTCCAGTCTAGGTTTAACGCAAATGGAATTTGCTGCAAAATTTTGTATTAGCTTAGGTACGCTTCGTCATTGGGAGCGCGGAGATCGAAAACCACATGGCCCTGCGCTTGCATTACTGCATGTCGTAGCCAAAGAACCCCAAGCCGTTCTACGGGCCTTAAGCTAATCACTCACTTCGCCGTCTGGCAGCAGGAATCCCCGCTCTTTAGAACGGGGAGGAAATCAACTATCAACCTAACCAAATAACACCGTATCATGCCTTCAGGTCAATGCTGTTTCGATTAGCCAGTTGATTACCCAACTCATATGTCCAACGGTTTCCTGAAATTACTTCTGCAGTGCGATTACCTGCCATTTCCATTTCTCCTTTCATCCTTTCCATTTCTTTTTGTAGTTGCTCCCGCTTCAAGAGATTTGCAGATGTTGCTGTTTCCGTTGCTGCAGTAGGCTCTAAGGTAGGACGCTGTTGAGAGGAGAGGGAATTACTCACATTGGCACGTAGTTGATCTACTTTCTTGATCACATCACTCAAACGGGTCTCTGTATCAGCAGGGTTACTACTCGAAGGGTCTGTCACTGTTAAGTCATAGACACCTTTAACAATTTCACTCGTCGAGGCAACAGCAGAGAACACAGCAGCGCCAAAGGTAGACTGTTCATTCGCATTAAACGAACCATCGAATAACTTGGTGTCGTTGTAACTGGTGTTTGTTACCACTCGCTTAATATTGTCTTGTAACTCGACTAGTTCTTTTTGAACCGCCTCACGATCATTAGAAGTTGTACTGGAATTGGTAGTTTGTACCAACTTAAGCATACCTTGCAGGTTGTCACGAATCTCACTCAAACCGCCCTCTGCGGTTAATGACAAAGCAATCTCAGAGTTACGGCTATTATTTCTTTGTTGATTGATAGCATTCTGAATAGTGGCCGTAGAATCCTTACCGATATTTGCTGCCATGCGTGCAACTAGTTTGTCTGAGTTGGTTCTGTCAGATTGTGCGGTTGCTTCGGCAATCGAACGTTGGTGACGGAGAAGATCGTTAGTAATACGCATAGATGGCATCCTTAGTTTTACAGTTGGTGTT
>NZ_JBSQVP010000069.1:0-11198 GCF_055136605.1 Aquaspirillum sp.
GGTTCAATATGGCGCGTCAGCCATCGGGATTGATCTCGGTTTAAAAACCCTTGCAACAGACAGCAACGGCGGCAAATTCGAGCCAAAACAGTGGTATCGCGAATCTGAGGCAGCGCTTGGTATTGCGCAACGCGCACGAAAAAAAGCCCGTGTGAGAGCGATACACGCCAAAATTGCCAACCAGCGCAAAGATGCCATCCACAAAGAAACGACACGTCTTGTCAAAGCTCACGCCATCATCTTCGTTGGTAACGTGAACGCCAAGGCACTCGCAAAAACACCGATGGCAAAATCGGTGCACGATGCGGCGTGGACAACGTTCAGAACACAACTCAAGTACAAAGCCATGAGGCAATGTGTGGTGTTCGAGGAAATCAACGAAGCATTTTCAACCCAAACCTGCTCGTGCTGCGGGAAAATTCCTGCCAGCAGTCCGAAAGGTAGAGCAAGTTTGCGAATAAGAGCATGGATTTGCAGCGAATGTGGTGCAACACACGACCGCGATACCAACGCTGCCAAAAACATTCTCGCGGCGGGACTTCGCCGTCTGGCAGCAGGAATCCCCGCTCTTTAGGGCGGGGAGGAAGTCAATGTTTGCACCGTTGCGGTGTTTCTTTATCAGAAAGTATTTTTTGTGTTAAAACAAATCGTTATCTCCATTTCAACAGTAGGGTTATTGGCTGGTTGTGCCACGCAACAACTTATCAGCACGCCCACTCCGGCCCCGATTATCAGTCAAACCCACGAACCCACAGCGCCGACCAGCAAACCGGCGCCAGCCCCCTCCCCCACACCAAGCACACCACCACCGCCACCACGTTCACCTTACCCCACGGCAACCTCTGAAACCGAGGCACGGCAACTATTAGATAAAGTCATTCCACAATCGGTGAGCCAACGTGGTGCATGGGCACAAGATATGGCACAAGCGTTTACTGCCTTAAAACTGCCCTATCGAGCAGACTATTTTTGTGCAACAGCAGCAGTGATCGAGCAAGTGTCGAATTGGCAAGCCGAGCCAGTGGTGGCCGGTATCAGCCAAATTGTCTGGCGCGAAATTGAACAGCGAGCTGGACGCTATGGGGTGCCTTTGTTGGCCGTGCAGACAGCATTGCTCATTCCCTCTCGCGATGGCCGCAGCTATAAAGCGCGCATTGATAGCTTGCGTACCGAACGGGAACTGAACGCTTTATATGAAGAGATGATGGAGCGCATTCCGTTAGTACGCGACAAACTGTCGATGAACAATCCGATTCGAACTGCTGGCCCAATGCAGGTCAGCATTGCCTTTGCACAAGAACACATCCGACAAAAACCCTACCCCTATGGTCGGGTCGATATTCGACAAGAAACCTTTACCCGCCGTGGTGGATTGTATTTTGGTATCGCCCATTTACTCGAACATCCGGTGTCGTATTCACACATGCGCTATCGTTTTGCTGATTTCAATGCGGGTCATTACTCCTCACGCAACGCCGCTTTTCAACTGGCCGTGGCGCGTTTAAGTGGCCAGCCGTTGCAAGCCGATGGTGATTTATTGCGTTATCAAGATGGCAAAGCCCTTGCCCAAGCCAGCCAAACACAACAACGGCTGTATCCTTTGGCCAGTCGCTTGGGATTATCGCGACAAGAGATCGACCACGATTTAGCCCAAGAAAAACGCCACAGCTTTGAACAAACTCGACTGTATCAACGTGTGTTTAGCCTTGCCGATCAAACCAGCCAAGGGAAAATGGCGCGGGAAGTGGTGCCGTATATTCACTTAAACAGCCCAAAAATCAGTCGTCGCCTCACCACAGAATGGTTTACCGAACGCGTCGAAGGCCGTTATCAACGTTGTTTACAACGTGTTAATAGCTATAAGCAATGATTTTAATTTTTCTATTGCTTAGATAAATTAAAACAACTTCCCTCTGTTTGCTATCGCTGCCACACTGGAAAAAGATATCAAGACAGCAGCAGGGGCAAGATCATGAAAACACCTAGCGCGGTACTTCAGCCTGAATCCCGCTTTGGCCAACTCTGGTGGCAACACGTGGCACAACACCCGTGGACAGCCGCCGGCTTAACCTTGGCGATGGCACTGGTATTGTTATTGTTGTGGCAAAGTGCTTGGCAACTCAGCACCGAGGGCATCAGCACTGCTGCTGGTTATGGTTTGTTAGGCGGTGCAGCAGGGTTTGCTGGAACAGCTTTGGGCGCATTGCCCGCGTTGGTATTGCGGCAATTGCCGCAACAGGTTGAAGATGCTTTATTAGGTGCCGCAGCGGGGATGATGTTGGCTGCCAGTGCTTTTTCCTTGTTATTGCCCGGCTTAGCGGCGGCTGAAAATTTGGTAAACCATCCGATGGCTGGCGCTGGCATCGTGGTGTTGGGTATGACGTTAGGGGTGTTGTTGATGTTGGGTTTAGACCAATTCACACCTCACGAACACCCACAAACCGGCCCTTGTGGCCCAGGTTATCAGCGTTGCAGTCGAGTATGGTTATTTGTATTTGCGATTGCTTTACACAACTTGCCGGAGGGAATGGCGATTGGAGTCGCGTTTTCGCAAGGTGATATTGCTGTCGGGCTGCCGTTGGCAACAGCGATTGCCCTGCAAGATATCCCCGAAGGTTTAGCGGTGGCGTTAGCCTTGCGTAATGCTGGGTTTCAGCCAGTGTTGGCAGTGATGGTCGCTGCGGCCAGCGGTTTGTTAGAACCCATCGGGGCGGTAGTTGGTTTGGGGTTATCGAGTGGTTTGGCTATCTCTTACCCGATTGGTTTGGGTTTGGCCGCTGGGGCGATGTTATTTGTCGTATCCCACGAAGTGATTCCGGAAACCCATCGCCACGGCCATCAAACTGCAGCAACCTTGGGTTTGATGGTGGGCTTTGCGCTGATGATGGTGTTGGATACTACTTTAGGTTAATTGATTTTATGATTAGCATGATGCAGTTCTGTTTGATTGGTTTAGGAATTGCATCATGTCTGCTGCTGCACTGTATTACCAACCCGATGCGTTTGAAGTCGCCCCACAACAAAATATCATGGGTCGCCATGCGGCAGGTGCCTCGTTTTTACGGGGCTTTTTACGGTATAGCAGCAGCGATGCCTTTTGGGTGTTGACCGAAAAAGCGGCTGATATGCCGAGCTTTCTGCGTCATGCCCAGCAATGGCGGCCACAGTTACCCGTACATCACCTGCACCAAGGCAGCCTTGGCCAACTGAAACAACCGGGTTGTCTCTTTTATCCTAGCCCCAGCCTTGGCCTTTTGGCTTGGCAACGCGCCGCCTATGGCCATAACGCATGGAGCTTATGTGGTATTACCCATACCACCGCCAGTGCTGGCGCAATGGATAACATCACTGACTATCTCACCGCCCCGTTACAACCGTGGGATGCGCTCATCTGTACCTCTCAGGCAGTGAAAAGCCATGTTGAACAGATGCTTTATGCACAGCAAGACTACCTACGGCAACGGCTGCGTTGTCAGGATTTTATCTGGCCACAACTGCCTGTCATTCCGCTGGGCATCCACAGCCAAGATTTCACCTTCACAACCGATCAAAAACAACGCGCCCGACAACAGCTCCAACTGACACCCGATAGCATCGTGGTGTTGTATATGGGTCGGTTGTCATTCCATGCCAAAGCACATCCTTTAGCCATGTATCAAGCCCTGCAACGCGTAGCGGAGCAAATCAACGTCCCACTGGTGTTAGTGGAATGTGGTTGGCACGCAAATCAAGCGATTGCAGATGCCTTTCGACAAGCGGCACAACTGGCTTGCCCTGCGGTACGCATCGAACAGTTAGATGGACGACAACCGGCGCAACGCGATTTAGCATGGGCGGCGGCAGATATTTTTTGTTCGCTGTCAGACAACATCCAAGAAACATTCGGTATCACACCATTAGAAGCCATGGCAGCAGGCTTGCCGGTGGTGGTATCAGATTGGGATGGTTACCGCGATACCGTGCGTGATGGGGTGGATGGTTTTTTAGTGAATACAGCCATGCCACCAGCAGGACTGGGACGTAATTTGGCTTTGCGCCATGCCCTCTCGCTTGACAGCTATGATCGTTATTGTGGGTTGGTGTCGAGCTTAGTGGCGGTTGATGTAGCAGCAGCAAGTGAGGCTTTGTTATTACTGGCAACGCAACCGGAATTGCGGCAGATGATGGGAGCCGCAGGTCAACAACGGGCACAACAACATTACGATTGGCAACACATCATTCCCCGTTATCAACAGCTATGGGCTACGCTGGCCGAACAACGTCATGCCGCTGGCGAACCGAAACCCGCCACTTGGCCGGCCCGTCTTGATCCCTTTCAGGCTTTTCGCGGTTACCCATCGCTTTGTTTACATCCAGATCATGTGTTGGCGTTGGTGGATGCAGAGGTGGCGGTCAGCAAACAACGATTACACGCTTATTGGCAGTTAAGTATGGTGGAACATGCAACACCTATTTTGCCGAGCGAGGCTGAGTTGTCCGCGCTGTTAGACCAACTAGCGGAACAACCACGATCAGCACGACAATTGGTCAGTCAGTTTCCTGTCATACGACAAAAGCTGATATTTCGTAGTTTGCTGTGGTTATACAAGCTCAATCTGTTGCACCGACAGAAGATTTAATGTTCTCTCAATCAAAAAAATAACATGACCTATGGCATAATTTACTGTCTGTTTAGTATTTTGACTTGTTATTTGTTGTTTACCGATAAAAAAAGCTTATTTATTGATTTTGCGCCAAGAATGATCTGTTTGATGTGCTGCTGTGTGTGATTTTTTGCCTGTGAGACAACTGTGAAATTAAATATCCGTTTTCAACATTGGGTGCTAGGAACCACAATCACGATTGTGTTGATTCTTACGCTGGTGTTTTTGTTAACCGTATTGGGCAAATTTCGTCATCTTACGGAAGAAAATGCCAAACAGCGTTTTGAAACCGTCGCACAACAAGCCACTTCACAACTGCTGCATTTAGTCGGCGGGGTAGGAAAATTCGTTACGACCCAAAGCCACGCCAACCCAAGTTTATTTGTTGATAGCCATCAGCGAATCAATCCCGATGGGGTGATCTCGGCATTTATCAGTTCACTGGCAGTAGACGACAATCTCTACGGCCATTTTTTTGCACTACAAAATAATGAATTCGTGCAAGCCATTGCCATCCGTAATCACCCACAAGTGCTGACCGCGCTCAAGGCCCCTGCAGGCACTTGGTTTGGTATTCGCCGTATCACGCAAGAGGACAACCGTCGTGTTGAACGATGGGAGTTTTTAGGCAGCGAGCGCCAGCTATTAGGCCGCAGTGAAGCAATGGCAACCTATTCACCGACACAGCGGCCGTGGTTTATTAGCGCCAATCAACAACAAAAACTGATTATTACCGACCCCTATGTGTTTGCTTCGACTGGCGATTTGGGAATCACCATCTCTCAACCTTTATTGCATAAAAACGGCGTATTAGGCTCGGATATCAATTTAGCCACGCTACAAAAATTTATCGCCGAGCTGCCTCTGTCGAACAATGCCGCTATTTTGATGTTGGACTCGCAAAATCGTGTGATTGCCCACAGTGTGCGAGGTCAGTTATTAGAGAATTTCTCCTTATCTGCACTGACAAAATTAGAACAACTGACACATCCTGCTTTCTCTCGCCTCAATCAAGTACCGTTGCAAGAACAGGCCAAGCTGATTCAGTTACCGCTTGATGGCAACGCTCAACAAAGTTTTGTCGTCATTCGCCAACGCGCGCAAGCCTTTCCGGGAGCCCAGTTTCAGGTGTTGATGTTGGCACCGGTCAGTGACTTTATCGGCCCAATTGAAAAAGCGCGTGGTGATGTATTGCTGATCTCGGTTTTGGTGCTATTGGTGTTGGTGCCGTTAGCGATTTTAGGCTCACGACGTGTAGTAAAAGCCTTGGTGTTATTGGCCAGCAACTCTGAACGAATTAAATCCCTCGATTTTTCAGAAGATCCCAAAACATCCGACTCTTTTTTATATGAAATCAATGCACTCAACGATGCACAGAAAGTGATGCATCACTCCATCAAGCAAAAAACCAAAGAACTCAACCAAGCACAAGAAAAACTTGCCCAACTGGTCCGCAACGGTTTGTTGTTAGCCAAAGAACACGACCGCGAAAAACTGCTCAGCCATATCCTGCATGGTGGGCGTGAATTGGCAAATTGTGCCGCTGCCACGTTATATCTCAAAACCGAGCGCAATACGCTGCGCTTTGCCATGCGCACCAATGCCGATAAATTGCCCGATTTTGAAGTACCGCTGTATCACCCCGACACCGGCGCCCCAATGACGGGTTATGTGTCAAGTTATGTTGCGCTGCATAACGAAACGGTGGTGATTGATGATGTGTATAGCGAAACCCGCTTTGATTTAAGTGGTACCAAACGCTTTAGCGAAGAATCTGGTTTCCGTACCATTTCGATGTTGACCGTGCCTTTGTCACCGCGTGATGGTGAGGTGATTGGTGTGATTCAACTAATGAATGCTGTCGATCCTCTGAGTGGTGAAATCGTGCCATTTCCACCAGAAATGGTCACTTTTGTTGAAGCATTGGCGGCGCAGTCTGCTGTGGCATTGGAAAATCACCAGTTGGTAGAGGCACAAAAAGTGCTGATGGACTCGATGATTAAAATCATTGCTGGCGCGATTGATGCGAAGAGTGCCTATACCGGTGGCCACTGTGCCCGTGTGCCTGAACTGGCCGTGATGTTGGCGGAGGAAGCCTGCCAAGTGCAACAAGGCGCCTTGGCCGAGTTTGCTTTCCGCAATGAAGACGAGTGGCGAGAATTCCGAATTGGCGCATGGCTACACGATTGCGGCAAGGTGACCACGCCAGAATATGTGGTGGATAAGGCCACGAAACTCGAGACCATTTATAACCGTATTCACGAAATTCGCACTCGGTTTGAAGTGTTGTGGCGTGATGCAGAAATTGCCCGTTTGCAGGCCATTCTTGCAGGGCAACCGGTGGCAGACGCTGATGCGGCGTTGGTGATGCGTCAGCAACAATTACAAGATGATTTTGCCTTTATTGCCGAGTGCAATATTGGCGGTGAATTTATGGCGGCGGAAAAAATCGACCGTGTCAAAGCGATTGCACAACAAACGTGGTGGCGACATTTTGATGACCGACTGGGTCTGTCGCATGAGGAATTGCGCCGTTATGAGGCCCACCCACCGGCCAGCTTACCCGCCATCGAAAAACTATTGGATGACAAGCCTTGGCATATTCTGCCGCGTGTCGATTGGCGCGCTTTTGATGAAAAATATGGCTTTGAAATTAAAGTGCCACAACATCTCTATCACTTTGGCGAGGTGTATAACTTATCAATTGCCCGTGGCACCCTCACCGAAGAAGAACGTTTCAAAATCAATGAGCATATTATTCAAACGATAGTGATGCTAGAAAATATGCCATTCCCGAAACATCTTAAGCGCGTCCCTGAATATGCCGGCACGCATCACGAAACCCTGATTGGCACCGGCTATCCGCGTAAATTAAAAGCAGAACAGTTGTCGGTACCAGCACGGATTATGGCTATTGCCGATATTTTTGAAGCCTTAACGGCCTCTGATCGCCCCTATAAAAAGGCCAAAACGCTGTCAGAATCGATCAAAATTCTGTCTTTCTTTAAGAAAGATCAGCATATCGATGGCGAATTGTTCGACCTCTTTTTGACTTCGGGGGTGTACCGGCGTTATGCCGAGCGTTTCTTAAAACCAGAGCAGATTGATGAGGTGGATATCACGCCTTATCTCACCCCCCGCCAATAAGCGTTGATCTTCAGAGAGGAAAACAGATGCGTACCGCTATCTTGCTTGCAGGGATGCTGTTGAGCAGCACAGTCTTAGCCGATGCCAATGCCATCGGCTATGTCAAAACCGTCAACGGTGAAGCCACCATCACCACCGCTGGTAAAAAAGTAAAAGCCGAAGTGGGTACCGCGATCTTTCAAGGCAGCCAATTAAAAACTGCTGCGAAAAGCAGTATGGGCATCACCTTTAAGGATGAAACCGTGATGTCATTCGGCCCTGAAACCGAATTAACGGTTGATGAATACCTCTACAACCCCAGCCAAAACAAACTGAAATTGGGCAGCAAACTTACCAAAGGCAGTTTGAATTATGTCTCTGGTGTGATTGCCAAATTACAACCTTCGGCAGTCACCGTCACCACCCCCACTGGCACCATTGGCGTCCGAGGCACACAGTTTGCGGTTAAAGTGGAGGAATAACGATGATGACCACACTGATTAAACGGTTAAGCGCCTTGGCGTTAGCGGCTAGCTTAGTTGGCTGTGCCAATTCTTATGTGGTGTTGCTGCCGAATCCCGATGGCACTACCGGCAAAGTGATTGTGACTGGTAAAAAAGGGCAACAGGTCATCGACCAAGTCAGTGCTGCCGTACCTTTAGATGGTTCTAAAGCGCCAGAAGCGATTTCAGGTGACAAAATTCAACGTGATTTTGGTGCAGCGATTGCGGCTCGTCCGCTGATCCCAGAACGCTTTTTGCTGTATTTCAAATCAGGTGGGGCCGACCTCACTGCCGAATCTGCCGCTTTACTGCCTAAAGTATTAAAAGCGGTGAGCTTACGGCCAGCAGTGGATGTTTCAGTGATTGGTCACACCGATACCGTCGGCGATAAAGAATACAACCGTGGTTTATCGTTAGAACGCGCACAATTTGTTGCTAATTTATTGCGAAAACAAGGGTTAAAAGTCCACGCCCTGACAGTGGAATCACACGGTGAACGTAACCCTCTCGTAAAAACACCTGACAACACTGCCGAACCGCGCAACCGCCGCGTCGAAATCTCCATTCGTTAATCTGACAAGACGGTATCCCCGTCTTGTCTCCTCCCGCCTGCTGATCGGTGATATCCGATGTCTTCCTCTTTGTTAAAACGCCTGTCTTGGTTATGGCCTATTGTCGCTGCACTGTTGGGAATCGGGTTGTTATTGGCCGATCCCCTGCCATTGCAAACCCTACGCAATGCAGTTTTTGACCAATATCAACGTTGGCACCCTCGCCCCTATCAAGCCGTACCCGTGCGGATTATTGATATTGATGAAGCAAGTTTGACGCGCTTAGGGCAATGGCCGTGGCCTCGGACACGGATGGCCGAATTGGTAGATAAGCTACGACAAGCCGACGTCGCTGCAATTGGTTTTGACGTGGTATTTGCTGAACCGGATCGCACCTCACCGCAAACAGTGTCACAGCTATGGTCATTGCCTGATGATTGGCAACATAAACTGCAGCAACTACCCGATCATGACCAACAATTTGCCGCCAGCATGGCAAAAGCGCCGGTAGTCTTGGGTTTTGCCCTTGAACGAACGGCCACAGCAACAGCCAAACAACCGGCACGACCATTTCGGTATATCCATGCAGGTCAATCTCCCGACCGTTGGTTTCATCCCTTTGCTGCCGCTGTGACCTCGCTATCGCAGTTTGAACAAGTGGCACAAGGTAACGGTGCCTTATCTTTTGTCCCTGATAATGATGGTGTGGTGCGGCGGGTACCATTGGTATTAAGTGCCGGAGGACAGCCGGTTTCTACTTTGGTGACCGAAACCTTGCGCGTGGGACAAGGGGCAAAAAATCTGATTCTCAAAGCCGCAGATGAGGCAGACACCGGCCTTGCCGAGATACGTATCGGCGATTTCACTGTGCCCACCACCGCCCACGGTGAGATGTGGGTGCACTATTCCGAGCCAGTTGCTGGGCGTTATCTACCGGCTTGGCAAGTATTGGCCGGTCAGGTGCCGGCAGAGCTATTGCAGGGACATCTGGTGCTGATTGGGGCTTCTGCCCAAGGGTTAATGGACTTACGTTTTAGCCCTTTGGGCCGCATCATGCCGGGGGTGGAAGCCCATGCCCAAGCCTTAGAACAAATTTTGACCGAACATTACTTACAACGGCCTAGCTGGGCAAAGGCGGCTGAAGTGGTGACACTGCTGCTGGTAACTTTGTCGATTGGCTTTGTCTCGTTGCGGCTAGGGGCAATGATTGCCGCCTTGGTGACCAGCGTGTTATTGGCCCTCGTGTTAGGCGGCGGTTGGTTCGCCTTCCGTGATCAGCAGCTCTTACTCAATAGCCTCACCCCGGCCATCGTGGGTCTCTCGACTTTTATCTTGGGCAGCTTAATTCATCATTGGCTAAGCGAACGCGAACAGCGTTGGATTAAAGACGCTTTCTCACGCTATGTTTCACCTAATCGGGTTGCTTATCTTGTCGACCACCCTGATGCAATGGCGTTGGGAGGCCGGCGGCAGCAATGCAGTTTTATCTTCACCGATTTGGCAGGTTTTACTTCGCTGATGGAAAGCATCGACCCCAGCGAAGCCGTAGCGTTATTGAATGCCTATCTGGACGAAATGATTGGGATTGCTTTTCGCTATGAAGGTACGCTAGATCGGATTGTCGGCGACGCCGTGGCGATTATGTTCTCTGCCCCCGTTCCGCAAGCCGATCACCCAGCCCGCGCCCTCGCTTGTGCCTTAGAAATGCACACTTTTGCCAGCCGCTATGCCGCCACGCTACAAGCAAAAGGGATTCAGTTTGGTAAAACACGAATTGGGGTGCACTGTGGTGAAGTGATTGTTGGCAACTTCGGTGGGTCAACCATCTTCGATTATCGCGCCTTGGGCGATGCAGTGAACACTGCCGCTCGTTTAGAAAGTGTTAATAAACACCTTGGCACAACGGTTTGTGTGTCAGAGGCCGTGCTCCATGCCTGTGCTGACACAGTCGCAGCCCGACCCGTGGGTAAGCTGGTCTTAAAAGGGAAACGACAGGCGTTGCAAGTATTCGAACCAGTTGCGGCAGCCCGACCAGAGCAAGATGCGCCCTTAGCAGACTACCAAGCTTTTTATCAACAACTCCAAGCCAGCGCCAATGACGATGCGAGTTTGCCTGCCTTGCAAGCACACATTACCGCCCTCGCCACCCGCTATCCAGCCGACCCGTTAATCCAACTTCACCAGCAACGGCTACTGCAAGGCGAAACGGGTGATGTTCTGGTCATGCACAGCAAATAGGTAGTTTTTTGCCATTTGCAGATGAAAAAATGTCAAGCCCACAGTTTTGGCTTGACATTTTTTATTTTAAAAAAACCGCACTGACCTTATGGGGATGAGCCGACAACTTGTGATCTGTGGCAGACCATCGTTTTTTC
>NZ_JBSQVP010000070.1:0-10830 GCF_055136605.1 Aquaspirillum sp.
GGTATAGGCTGATGTTGTACGACACAGAAAAATCGTTTAACATTGAGATGTTTTTTAATAAAATTCTCAAATCCAAAATCCATACAAAAAATTTAGGTGAAAAATGTACAATCAAAAGGCATTGCAATACGCTAAGGATAAAGAAAAAGAGATTAAAAAGTTGCATTATCGTCCATCTGAACAAAAAAATGATGATCGTGCAAATAATCGAGATGATTTAATGAGAGATTATGCTCGCATCTTATACTCTTCTTCTTTTAGAAGACTACAGGGAAAAATGCAGCTTCTTGGTGTAGATGTAAATAAATTTAATCGAAACAGACTTACTCATAGTTTAGAAGTAGCGCAGATTGCTCGTTGCATTGCTCATGATTTAAAATTAAAAAATCCAATCGTTGCAGAGGCAGCAGCACTAGCTCATGACATAGGAAATCCTCCGTTCGGACATTATGGAGAAAAAGTACTAAACGAATTAAGCCACAGCGTCGGCGGATATGAAGGAAACGCCCAAACACTTCGTATTTTACATAGATTGGAAAAAAAGCATACAGATTACCAAGGTCTCAACTTAAATATCAGAACTTTAATGGCCGTTACAAAGTATCCATTTACAAAGTGTGAAAATGAAAATAAATTTCTTTACAAAGAAGACTACTTCTTTTTGAAGAAAGAGCTAGAAAAAAAAGGCTTAGAAATGAAAAAGAGCATAGATGCTGAAATTATGGATTTAGCAGATGAAATCGCTTATGCAGCACATGATCTTGAAGATGCTCTAAGTTTTGGGATGATCAGCCTAGATGAAATAATTTATGAATTTAAAATTAGCAGCGACTTTCTTCCGGCATATAAAAAGATTAAAAATCTCGGTAAAAAAGCAAAGAACTTAGCAAAAAGCTCATCTACAAATAAAACTTCATCAGAAGAGTATGCTTCAATTTTAAGAAAAGAGCTGACATCTAAAATAGTTAACACTCTTTGTTCTGATATCGGTGTAGTCAATGATCAACTTTCATACCTAAACCATAAGGAATTAGCAGAAGGTCTCAAGAAACTGCTTTTCAAAGCAGTCTTAAGAAAAAAAGACATTCAGCTTTATGAACGTAGAGGAGAGTTAATAATTCGTGGTCTTTTTGAAGTTTATTCGGATAACAAATTTAATAAAGACAATGTCTTGCTACCTGCTGAGTTGCGTTCAATTAGTAGCTACTGCAAAACCCGTCTGGTTACAGATTATATTT
Organism: Aquaspirillum sp.; assembly: GCF_055136605.1. Lineage (NCBI taxonomy): Bacteria > Pseudomonadati > Pseudomonadota > Betaproteobacteria > Neisseriales > Aquaspirillaceae > Aquaspirillum > Aquaspirillum sp. The sequence goes on from NZ_JBSQVP010000070.1 coordinate 1,239, forward strand.
CTGGGATGATGGATCATTACGCAATTCAAGAATATGAAAGATATTTTGGAAAAGGTAGCTCAGAGAAACTTTATTAAGAATAAGAAATAGGTCGTCTTATAAATACAAGGCGGCCTTTCATAGTTTTTTCATTTTGATCACAAAAATCTCAATATAACAACTAACACAGTTAGCATGTCCAGTTTTGCTCATGAAATTTATATTAAGAATTTGTATTAAGTCAGACACCTTGCAGCAAAAAAAATTCTCTTGTTGTAACACATTAACAAATCGCTTAGGATTTTCCGGATACGCTATTCATAAAGCGTATGCAACAATCGAACAAAAAAACAAAATCCAGCAGTAACAACAGCAAGGTTGTCCTTAACCCAACACAAAGCGAGACATCATGCAAAAACACATGCTTTTCGTGCTAGCCACCGCTGCCATGCTCCCGATTCATGCCAATGCACGAGACACCTCCCACGGTTCACATGGCCCTGTTTCCGATCAAGTCATCATCGAACAAGAAGCCAACTTAGCCAAAAACACCGAAAACAAAGGCTTCGGGCCGCAGGCACCGCGTGATATCGACGCTGTTGAAGGCAATAATCCCATTATCTTTAACACCGCACCGCCTTACACACAGATGAACCTGTGTAACATCCATTTCCATAAAAATGCCGAGCACAAAGGCGGGGAATTTACTGTTTATGCAGGCAATGGTGACGGGCATGGCTATGAAACTGGGTTTAAGTATTCCGGCAAACTGAGCAAATCGGAACTGTCCCCCGTGAAAAACGGCGTCTGTCCAAGTGCCCACGGTAGCCTACAATCTGGCGATACCATCGAATTGCACTATGTTCACTCATCGGCACAAGTCAAACCGGGCCCGACCTTGGGCGCCTGTTTGAGCGAAGCAGTGAAAAACCCACAGCTACGGGTGGAAGCACAGGTATATGTGCTGGTCAATGATCCGAAAGCCTTGGACTTTAACGAACTGACACGGCATGGCGAGAAAAATGGCTACCAACAAGCGTTAGGCATCCCAACCAACACCGGCGAACCTATTCAATATGCCGGCTCAACCACCGGCCCCACCTATAACGAACAAGGTTCACCCTTACAAGTGAGTTGGAGTGTTCGGCCTAAGGTGGCAAAGGTGAATATCAAAACGGTGGGTGAATGGTGTAAGGGCAATGCCTTTAAAGAAGACCACGCGCACGGGGTAAGAAATTTGGTGTTAAATCGTAAACTGCTATCACCAATCACACGGTAACAGAGGCCGTTTGAACAGCTGGGTGAATCAGCTCACCCAGCTTTTTTATTGACACCGACTATTGCACGTCAATTTGCACAATCACCAAGCGCTTTTTATCATCCTTAATTTGAAACTTCACCTTTTGCCCGACTTCAATTTTTTCTAAAAGAGCACGTTGATCGACGGCAAACACCATCGTCATCGGTGGCATATCCCATGCCACAATTGGGCCATGTTTAATGGTGATTTTTCCTGCGGCGAGATCCACCCGCCGGACTTCTCCCTCACTCTCAGCCAACGCCGGTAGCACAGCAGTCGAATGATGCTGATGGGACGATTCAGCATGGCTTATGGTTGGAAACAGCGTGGCAGCACTTAACACCGCCAACGCCAGCACAATCGGGGTCTGTTTAACGCTGAACATGGATTTTCCCTTTCATCCCAGCTTGAAAATGACTGGGAAATAAACACGCAAAATGCACTTCACCACTTTGATTGAAATGCCACAGCAATTCCCCTTCAGTTCCACCGGCTAGTGATAACGTATTGGGCTCTTCATGCTGCATATTGGGAAATTTTTTCATCATTTCATAATGTTGCAGCAAATCGCTCTGTGACCCGAGCGTAAATTCATGTTGCAATTTACCAGTGTTTTTCACCGCAAAACGAATGGTTTCCCCTGTTTTTACTTTAATTTGTGCTGGTTCAAAACGCATATTGTCCGACATCACCACCGCCACCGTGCGCGAAATCGGCTTGCCTTGTCCCGGCTCGCCAATGGCTGCTGTGGTGTGGTGTTGATGGTCATGGCTGCCAGCAGCCAACGCTGTTGTAGTGGCAAGGCTAAGACTTAATGCCAAAAATAATGTTTTCATCTCACATCCTGTATTTAATTATGACCGTCGGTGGGATTTTTTTGCCGCACGCGCCATTCAGCCGGCTGTGTGGTGTGTGGTTTTGCTGCCGTTGCAGTCGGAACAGCGCTACGATATTCATACGCCACTGTTCCTTTCGGATGGCTAAACCACCCCGGATCACTGTAATCATTCGGCTTTTGGTGTCGCCGCACTTTTAACACCGTGAACATACCGCCCATTTCCAACGGGCCAAATGGGCCGTGGCCGGTCATCATTGGCGCGGTGTTATCGGGTAATGGCATTTCCATGCTGCCCATGTCCGCCATACCGCGCTCACCCATCACCATGTAATCTGGCACCAGTTTTTGAATTTTCTGCACCAAACCGCGATGATCGACACCAATCATGGTCGGGACGTTGTGTCCCATCGCATTCATGGTGTGGTGGCTCTTATGGCAGTGCATCGCCCAATCGCCTTCTTCATCGGCAATCAATTCCAACTGTCGCATCTGTCCAACGGCAATATCGGTGGTGACCTCTGGCCAGCGTGCGCTTTTAGGTACCGGCCCGCCATCCGTACCGGTAACCATAAATTCATGGCCATGTAGATGAATCGGATGGTTGGTCATGGTGAGATTGCCAACACGAATCCGCACCTTGTCATTCAAGCGAACATTGAGTGAGTCAATCGCCGGAAAAATGCGGCTGTTCCATGCCCAGATATTGAAATCGGTCATGGTGTTGACTTTTGGTGTTTTGCTACCTGGTTCGATATCAAACGCATTTAACAAAAAACAAAAATCACGATCGACTTCATCAATCAATGGGTGAGGCTGTTTGGGGTGGGTAATCCACATGCCGTGCATCCCCATAGCCATTTGCACCATTTCATCAGCGTGGGGGTGGTACATAAACGTTCCCGGGCGACGGGCAGTAAACTCATAGACAAAGGTTTTACCGGGGGGAATCGCCGATTGTGTCAACCCAGACACCCCATCCATCCCATTCGGCAACCGCTGGCCGTGCCAGTGCACGCTGGTGTGTTCGGGCAGCCGATTGGTAACAAATATCCTGACTTTATCCCCTTCAACCACTTCAATGGTTGGGCCGGGGCTTTGGCCGTTATACCCCCAGAGTTGCGCCACAAAACCCGGTGCCATCTCACGCACCACCGGTTCAGCCACCAGATGAAATTCTTTCACGCCATCACGCATCCGCCACGGCAATGTCCAACCATTGAGCGTCACCACTGGGCGATAGGGGCGACCATTTGGCGGAAACAGTGGGGCAGCTGTTTTAACAGAGGCCTGAGACACCGGCTCTGGCAATGCAGCGAGTGCCGCCCGCGCCACTCCTGCGCCTACAACGGCGGCGGCGGTACCTAAAAATAACCGGCGTTTATTGAGATCAATCGTCATCTTTTATTCTCCCATGCGCTCAATGCGCTGCCGCGCCAGCAGGCGCACCCGCGCTGCCGCTGGATAATTGAATTGGGTGTTTTGGTGGGTTGCCCTGCAATACCCACAACAACTCCATTTCTGCCAACCAAAAATCGCGGTTTGCTTCAATTGCATCGCGGATGGTCTGGGCACGGTTACGAGTTTCGGCAAGTAAATCCCATGTGCTCAATAACATACCGTTATAACGCAAGAGGGTTTCTTCATGAATTTGCTGCTGTAGCGGCACAATTTGGGTTTGATAACTGCTGGCTTGTTGATAAGCGGTCAGATAGGCTTGATAGCTAAACTCGGCATTCGCCTGTGTCGCCAGTTGTTCTTTGCGTGGTAATTGCTGCAAGACTTGTTGCAGATGTTGTTGAAATTCATGCGCTGACAAAGCTTGTTTTGGAACATCAGGCAACCGCGCTGGCAATGTCAACGGCTGGGGATGGCTCACCACCCACTGCTTTAATACCTGTTGCAGTTGTTGTCGTTGTTGTTTTGCTTGATATTGGCTACGTTGGGTTTGCAGCTTGGCTTGTAATAGCATGGCCTGTTGTTGTGCGGCTTGTAGTTGACTCCAATTCCCCACTTTGGCCATCCGTTGCCCAAGTTCAGCAGCGGCTTCGACAGCACTCAAGGCATCCGCTTGATAACGCTGCATCTGTTCCGCCGCCACAGCCAATACCCAAGCGCGGCGCGCTTCATAAGCGGTTTCCCACACATCTTCAGCATGGTCGATACGCTGATACTGTTGTGGGGTGAGCAATAGCCATTGCCCTTCTGCAATGTGATTTTGTTGTATGTTTCCCAGCTTTGCCAATGGTCGCATCAAACTGGGATGCGCTTGCCATGCCAATCGCACCGCCTCGGCAGCAGAAGCCAGCGGCAACACAGCAGCATCGTGAGGGGGCGTTGTGGCAGGTGGGATAGCGGCGTGTTGTGCTTCCCATTTCACAATATCCGCATGACCACGCGGAAATTGCGCCACGTGTTGATTGGCAGTTTGCCAATCACCAGCCTGTGTCACAACGGAATGGGTTTCGGCTAACACAGTCAAGGATAGACTGGCTAACCATGCCCCGAGCCAAACAGATTTCATTGTTATCACCGATGCAAAGGGTAGAGATGACATTGTGGGTGAACACACCCAACAACCACCTGACAGCCAGATGACAAAATTGTCATCTTCCACTTTTGCCGATGAAAGCTGGCACACTGTCGGCTGGAGTTAAAAGAGAGTCCCAAATTGAAAATTTTATTGGTCGAAGACGAGCACAAAACAGGTGAATACTTAAAACAAGGTCTCGGCGAGGCGGGGTTCATGGTCGATCTTGTCAACAATGGCCCAGATGGGTTGCACTATGCGCTTGAGCACAGTTATGCCCTGTTGATTTTGGATGTGATGTTGCCGCAATTAGATGGGTGGCAAATATTGAACGAGCTACGCCAGCGCGGCATTGACACCCCAGTGTTATTCCTGACCGCCCGCGATCAAGTCGAAGATCGAGTAAAAGGTTTGGAATTGGGCGCGGATGATTATTTGGTGAAACCATTTTCGTTTGCCGAATTATTAGCACGGGTACGAACCTTGTTACGCCGTGGCCGCAGCGCACCCGACGCCCACCGCCTACAGTTGGCCAATTTAGAAATGGATCTGTTACGGCGGCGCGTCGTACGTGATGGTAAGCGTATTCACCTGACCAGCAAGGAATTTGCTTTGTTAGAGCTATTATTACGCCGACAAGGCGAGGTTTTACCACGCTCGCTGATTGCATCGCAGGTGTGGGACATGAATTTTGACAGCGATACCAATGTGATTGATGTCGCCATGCGCCGGTTACGCAATAAGATCGATGAAGGTTTTGAACCAAAGTTGATTCATACCGTACGCGGCATGGGGTATGTCTTAGAGCAGCAGGATGAGTTGGCATGTTAAAAACGCGGTCACTCACGCAGCGGTTAACTTGGCTTTATATCGCAGTGTCCAGCTTGGTGTTGCTCGGTTTTGGTAGTTTGGTTGCCCTTGCCATTTCACAGCATTTTGCTGAACTCGATCAACAATACCTTGCCGATAAGCTGCATGTGATTCAAAACATCCACGCTCACGACCCACACCATACAGCCAACGCATTACACCCAATCGTTGACGGCCATCATGGTTTATCTGTCCAGCTCTATCAGCAAGGCAAACTTATCTATCAATCTGCACCCCAACCGGCAGCCATCGGTTTGCATCCGCTGCCCTTAGATACGCTGTTTTCTTTATCAGAACAGGGCGAGAATTATCATGGTTTATGTGTGGCTAATACACAAAATGCACAAAGCGAGACCCTACCCTCTTCTGTCCGTTGTGCGCTGTTAAACACCCGTCATCACCAACATTTTATGGATTGGTTGCTGATGGTGTTGGGTTTATCTATCGTCGCCGCCGCCGCAGTAGCAGGGGTATTGGGCTGGTGGGCGACCCGACGTGGCCTCGCCCCGTTACATGACATTAAACAACAGCTGCAACATATCACCGCACAACGATTAAATGTGACGCTGACGGTTGATAGTGTGCCAGCCGAGATGGCAGATTTAGTCAATTCCTTAAATGGTTTGTTATGGCGTTTGCAGCATGATTTTCAGCGGTTGTCTGAATTTTCGTCTGACTTAGCCCATGAACTACGCACACCGTTAAGCAATTTACTGACGGAAACCCAAGTCGCGATTTCTCAAGCACGAAGTGCCGACAGTTATCGACAAACACTGGCTTCGAATGCGGAAGAGTTTGAGCGTTTGGCGCGCATGGTGTCGGATATGCTGTTCCTCGCCAAAACAGAACATGGCCTTAGCTTGCCCAGCTGTGTGCCGTTGCCATTGGAAACCGAGGTTCACGCGCTATTTGAGTTTTATGAGGCTTTAGCAGAAGAAAAAAATGTCCTTTTGGAGTGTGATGGTCAGTTAACCATAGAAGGAGATAAGCTGATGTTGCGGCGAGCGTTAAGCAATTTGTTATCGAATGCCTTACGCTATGCCCCAGCCGGAGGATGGATTCGGGTTGAGATGACAAGTGATGCCGAGGGAGGCAGTTTACAGGTCAGTAATAATGGGCCAGCGATTGCGGAGGACGATTTACCCCGTTTGTTTGATCGGTTTTTTCGTGCGGATAAATCGCGGCTACATAGTGAAGGAAGTGGTTTAGGGTTGGCGATTACACGGTCGATTGTGGAATTACACGGCGGTACCATCTCAGCCACCTCCACCCCAACACGCACCAGTTTTCGCTTGTTTTTTCCGAGGAAAACACCATCAAAACCACACGCTTCAAAGTAGTTCTACTAAGATTAACGACAAGCCACTCCCCACAAACCCAACTTCTTATGAAAATCATGCAAAGAAAATCAGGAGCGTAACCATTATGCAAACCAATATCTCAATCGATGAGAATTTAATCAATGACGTCTTGCGATTGACCGGCCTGAAAACGAAAAAAGAAGCCGTTGAAGAAGGCTTGAAAACGCTGATTCGTGTAGCAAAACAGGAAGAAATCAGAAAATTAAGAGGACAGATTCAATGGGAAGGTAACCTAGAAGAAATGAGGACAGATAAATGATTTTAGTTGACTCTAGTGTTTGGATTGACTATTTCCGCGGAGTAGATTCACCACAAACAAAACAGTTAGACAATTTACTTATGACTCAACCAGTCTCAATCGGTGACTTGATCCTTGCTGAGGTTTTACAGGGCTGTGCCAGTGAAGCCGACTTCAACCGTGTAAAACGAGTTCTGTTAAATCTTGAGATTGTTGAGCTTGGAGGAGTTGATATTGCTCTACAAGCGGCAACAAATTACAGAGTATTAAGGAAAATCGGCATTACCATTAGAAAAACCATCGACGTTGTGATTGCAACCTACTGCATACAAAATGGATATTTTTTGTTACACAACGATAGAGATTTTTTGCCCTTTACAGAGCATCTAGGACTTGCAACTCTCTGAAAAATAATTACATAAAAAATCGGATGCCAACATCACCAAACAATCAAACCATCGGCAACAACACTTTAGCCGCATGATCTGCAATACATTGCGACAACTCCTCAAACCTCGGGGATTGCACAGTCCAATGATGCCAAAATAATGGCACATCAGAAGGACGATGAGGGGCGAGATCGACCAGACGTTGACGAGCAATATCATCGGCCAACTGCTGCTCCGGCACCATTCCATAGCCAAACCCTAAGCGAATCGCACCAATAAAAGCATCACTAGAAGGCAGATAATGACAAGGATAGGCCTCATCAGGCAGTCCCAATTCACGCAACAAAAAATCAGCCTGCAAACGATCTTTACGATCAAACACCATCACCGGCGCATATCGCGCTGCCTCACGCTGCAACCCATCAGGGAAATACTGGCGTTGAAAGGCAGGCGAAGCCACCAAACGATAACGCATGATACCCAACGGCAACGCGGTACACCCACGCATCGCACGCGATGAGCTGGAAATACATCCCAACACCAAACCGGCTTCCATCTGAGCATGCGTATGGTCTTGGTCATCCACCCGAATATCTAACAACAGACGTTGCTGCTGCACAAAATCGGCTAAAGCTGGCAATAACCACGTCGCCAAGGTGTCGTTATTCACTGCCAGACCCAAGCGCAACGGGGCATTGCGTAAGTCGAGAAATGACTGGCTAAATTCTTCCTCCAATGCACATTGCCGCCGTAAGTATTGCACCAAAAACCGCCCAGCATGGGTTGTACGACATGGCCGACTGCGTACCACCAACGGCATACCTAATTCGGTTTCTAATGCACGCACTCGCTGAGACACGGCGGAGGGCGTTAAATATAGCTGTTGTGCGGCTTGTTCAAAACTGCCACTGTCAATCACAGCCAACAAAGCTTGGGTTTTACGGTTGTCGAGTTGCATAAAAAAACAAAGCAAAAGAAAGGTAAAGAATGGTAACCGCTGTCGGCACAAAAAAAACAGCAAACCGATGCGGCTTGCTGCTTCCAAAGGTTGTACTACATAACAGGATTTACTGGAATACCTTGATATAAGGTTGTTGCTGAATGGGGTCGGTATGGGCAGTCGGTTGTGCAGCATTGATCTGCACCAAGCTTAAATGACCATCACCATACGCACAATTCACCCCAAATACCGCGCCGGTATCAATCACAAACAGATTACCGAGTGGCGTGACGCAATCTTGTGGGGTATGGCCAGCATAAATACGCGCAATGCCCTCCACTCCCGTACGATCTTGTTTATTGGCGCGATAACGACCCCATAAACACGTCTGCACAGTTTTAGTTTTTTCGGCGCGCAGGGCGTTAGTAAATTCTTGCCAATCCATGCCCAGCGGCACTTCCGCATGAATAATGCCCACCAAGCCATTCGGTGTTTCAACTTCAATCGCAAATGGCAAAGCGCAAATTTTATCTAATACACGGTAGCGGTCGTCATCCGAGATGTCATACCACCATTCAACCCCATTTTGCTTGGCCCACTCGGCAATGTGGCTCAGGTCGGGCGTACCATCGACATACATATCCAACAGCATATCTTCATGGTTACCCATCACCGGATAGAAAAATGGCTGTTGTAGAAACTCCAGACAACGTAGCGACTCCGGCCCACGATCAATCAAATCCCCAACGGAAAATAGGCGATCTTTACCCGGGTCGAAATCAATACAGGCCAGTGCCTGTTCTAGTAAAGAATAACAACCATGTATATCGCCCACAACAAAATCACGGCCTGTTTCATTGATTGAAAAACGGCGAACCATTTGTAAATTATCATCCATTTTAGTGCGTCCTTTGCGTCGGGTAAAAACAACTTTGGGTTTGAAAAAATACTGATAGAGAGAACGAAAAAACGTCAGACCAACCATACCACCTCTTCTTAACTTGTTGTTGTATCAGTAGTTACCAAGCCACATTAGCAGTTAATTCCATCGCTGACAACTCTGTCGCCCCTTGTGGGTGCATGACCAGCGCGGAGAAAATCAATAAACAAAACATAATCTGTCTCTTATACACATCTGACGCTGCCGACG
>NZ_JBSQVP010000071.1:0-10796 GCF_055136605.1 Aquaspirillum sp.
CCAAAATATTAAATAAACTCTCCTGCATCATCACCACCCGCCGCATCGCATTTAAGCGTGCCAGCAACAGGCGCAAATTAACGGGTTTAATTACATAGTCATCAGCGCCAGCATCAAATCCGTTTAAGATATCCTCTTGTTCATTTAACCCTGTCATCATCACAATCGGTACCCAGTGATCTTTTGATAATGCGCGAATGGTTTTTGTGGCTTCAATCCCATTCATTACCGGCATCATGACATCCATTAAAATCAGGTCGGGCATCTCTTGCAAATAGCTGTCAACCGCTTGCTGACCATTCTCGACATGTTTAACGGTATAACCACACTTATTCAGATATAAAATGACGGGTAAGGCGGCTATCTGGCAATCATCAGCGAAGAGAATTTTCATAAAAACACCAAAAAATTTGTTTTATTACCAAATAACGTTTATTTTTACGTTATTGATATAGTTACTTCGCTTTCATTACAGCACAGATTTTGCCGATTGCGAAAGATGCTAGAAAAAAGCCCAGATTTTATCGATCTGGGCAGGGGCAGTGATGAATCAGTAGTGAGGGGGGATTTCTTGTTCCAGCGAACGAGGGTCGGGGATGTCTGGTGCGTGGTGCAGGAGCATTTGATAGAGCAAACGCACGTTTTTTTCTAGCTCATCAATCTGCAGCTGTTGACGGGCAACGGTAGCGTTAAGTGATTCAACCAACTCGTTTTGATAGGCCAGTTGAATTTCTAATTCAATCAGGTGGCTTTCCATAGCAGCGTTCCGTGTGGCATGGCGAAGCGCTATTGTATGCCGAGAAAACCACCTGCTTGCAACGATTACACAGTCAGCGCCAACAAAGTACCGCCACACACAGTCAAACCACCGCCTAATACCCGACCGATCAGCACAGCAGGCGAACAACCAGCAAGGCTTCGCATCAGCACAAAACCAAGGCCATGCAAGACAGCACTGGCCAAAACAAAACCGATGCCATAGTGCAACCCGGATACGGCAGTCGGCATTTCAACCCCATGGGCAGCACCATGCCACAGTGCCGAAAGCGCAAACAGCATCAATGCCACACTTGGGGCCACACGGCGACACACCATCAGCAACAGCCCCATTAACAACACCGAACTGGCAATCCCTTGTTCTAACCACGGCAAAGAACTGCCTTGAAACCCGATCACCGCGCCAGCCGTTAACATCACCAAGAACAAGACCGGTGCTTGCCAACGTAGAGGCCCCTGATGTTGTGCCGACCATAGACCAACAGCCAACATCGCCAAAATATGATCTAAGCCAACAAAAGGATGGCTAAGACCATGCCACAGCCCTCCATCGGCATGGCCGCTATGTGCACTGGCAGTGGCAGATAACAGCAGCAATATCACAGCAACAGTTTTACGCATCGGTTTCTCCTAACTTGAGTAAGCCTTTATGTTCAATAAATTGGATGATGTGGTCTAAACCGTGATTGATTTTTAAATTGGAAAAGACAAAAGGACGTTCGCCACGCATTTTCTTGGCATCGCGTTCCATCACCTCAAGCGATGCCCCCACCATCGGGGCAAGGTCGATTTTGTTAATCACCAACAAATCGGACTTACAAATCCCCGGCCCCCCTTTGCGAGGAATTTTGTCACCGGCAGACACATCAATCACATACAGGGTTAAATCGGATAACTCTGGGCTAAAGGTCGCCGCCAAATTATCGCCCCCGCTTTCAATAAAAATAATATCCAAGCCCGGGTGCCGTTGATTAAGACGTGCCACAGCCTCGAGATTGATCGACGCATCTTCGCGGATTGCCGTATGCGGACAACCACCGGTTTCCACACCAATAATCCGGTCGGCAACAAGCGCTTCATTTTTAACCAGAAATTGGGCATCTTCTTGCGTGTAAATGTCGTTGGTGACAGCCGCCACGTTGTAACGCTCGCGCAAAGCCTGACACAAAGCCCACGTCAGGTGAGTTTTTCCCGAGCCAACAGGCCCCCCGATACCAACGCGCAAAGCGGGTTGTTTCATGATGTTGTGTCCTCTGATAAATAAAATTTATGACCGAAATAACCGGCTGTATTGGGTTTCGTGTTTCAGTGCGGCTAGGCTAAAGCGGGGGGCAAAGTTGTTGAGTTCATCTTCAGGCAGATTCCACGCCAAAGCCGTAGCTTCGTGCAGCTGTGGTAACAGGGCAGAAATCAACTGCTGTCCGGCACTTTGCCCCATCGGCATCGCCTTCATTAACACCATGACCTGATTTTCTAACCAACTCCACAACCACGCCGCCACCGCCGCCTCACCAGCAATCGCAAATTGATGTGCCGCCACCGCCCACACCACCGGCAAACTGTAGGGAGTTTGCAGCTGTTCCGGCCAACCTTCGGCCCCTTCTGGCAACACCGACAGCAATTGATGAAGGGAATAGGCCATTTGTTCGGTTTCTAAACGCTGTTCGCGGCTTTCACGGCTGGCTAATACCCGTTGATTGAGATGGCCTAATAGAGCTTGGTTACCCGCTGCCGCCGCCCGACACGCTTGCGCCAGCAAAGCAGCATCGAAATGGGCCAAAGGCCCCATCAAAATGGCAGAAAGCCAATGCTCAGCACTTTTCGCGTCATACACCCAACCGAGGTCTAACGCGGTCTCTAGGCCTTGGGAGTAGCTATAGCCACCAATCGGCAACGCAGGGCTGGCCAAGCGTAGCCACTGCAGCGCAGCAACATTAAGCGGCATCATGATGGCGGCCAAATAAATGAAGTTTGGGGGCGTAGTGAAAAGCCGACTCTTGCCCATGAGAATGATGATGACCACCGCCATACGCCCCTTGCTCTGGTTCAAACGGTGCCACAATGTGTTCTACCGTCAATCCCATCTGCAATAACATCTCGGCCAAGATCTCATCCTCTGCCAAACGCACCCAACCTTGTCCAACTTGCACTTTGACGTGACGATTGCCTAAGTGATAAGCCGCTTTGGCCAAACTGGCGGCATCAGCGCAACACACTTGCAGCAATTTTTCATCAGCCGCACGAATGGCAACACAACGTCCATCATCGGCCAACAAATAATCCCCCTCGCGCAAACTGCGACTGTCCGAAGGCAATAACACCCCGACTTCTTCCCCATCGGCGGTTTGCGTCAACAAGCGGCGTTTGGTACGCAATTCAAACGGTAACACCAACTCCGCCACCGGCACCCCATCTTGACAAAATTGTCGTAATACCAGCATCGCCGCCTCCTAAAACAAAAAGTAGCGTTGAGCTAAAGGCAAGACCTGTGCCGGTTCACACCACAACAGTTGACCATCGGCTTTTACGCGATAATTCTCGGGATCGACTTCAATCACCGGCAAGTAGCTGTTGTGCAATAAATCGGTCTTTTTCACTTCACGACAGCCTTGCACCGCAACCAAACGCTTTTTCAAACCAAGCTGCCCACCGATATCAGCCTGTAATGCGGCTTGAGAGACAAAAGTCACGCTGGTTGCGGCGACGGCAGCCCCATAGCTGCCGAACATTGGCCGATAATGTGCCGGCTGTGGCGTCGGAATACTGGCATTAGCATCACCCATCACCGCCGCCGCAATCATGCCGCCTTTAAGGATTAAGCTCGGTTTGACGCCAAAAAACATCGGCTTCCATAACACCAAATCGGCCAGTTTCCCAACTTCAATGCTGCCCACTTCATGCGAAATACCGTGGGTGATAGCGGGATTGATGGTGTATTTGGCGAGATAGCGTTTAATACGGGCATTGTCATGATGCTGACCGTCTTCGGCCAATGGCCCACGCTGCCGTTTCATTTTGTCAGCCGTTTGCCAACACCGCAGAATGGTTTCTCCCACTCTGCCCATCGCTTGCGAATCAGAGGACATCATCGAAAACGCACCAAGATCGTGCAAAATATCCTCTGCTGCGATGGTTTCGCGCCGAATACGGCTTTCGGCAAACGCGACATCCTCGGCAATGCTCGGGTCGAGGTGATGACACACCATCAGCATATCGAGATGTTCGTCAATGGTATTGATGGTAAAGGGACGGGTGGGATTGGTAGAACTAGGCAACACATTCAGTTCGCCGCAGGCTTTAATAATATCTGGCGCGTGTCCACCACCGGCGCCCTCGGTGTGATAGGTATGGATGGTGCGGCCTTTAAACGCAGCCAGTGTCGTTTCAATAAAACCCGATTCATTTAAAGTGTCAGTATGAATCGCCACCTGCACATCCATTTCATCCGCCACCGTCAGACAATTATCAATCGCCGCCGGTGTCGTGCCCCAATCCTCATGCAGCTTTAAGCCAATCGCGCCAGCCCGCACTTGTTCACGCAGGGGTTCGGGTAAGCTGGCGTTACCTTTGCCGGTGAAACCCAAATTCATCGGGAAGGCTTCTGCCGCTTTTAACATCTGCGCCAGATGCCACGGGCCGGGGGTACAGGTGGTGGCATTGGTACCCGTGGCTGGGCCAGTGCCGCCACCAATCATACTGGTGATGCCCGACATCAGGGCTTCTTCAATCTGTTGTGGGCAAATAAAATGGATATGGGTGTCAATACCGCCAGCGGTCACAATCATCCCCTCCGCCGCAATAATTTCGGTCGAGGCACCAATCACAATATCCACAGCAGGTTGAATGTCTGGGTTACCCGCTTTGCCAATCGCCATAATGCGGCCTTGTTTCAGGCCAATGTCCGCTTTAACAATTCCCCAATGGTCAAAAATCAAGGCATTGGTCAACACCGTATCAGCCACCTCAGCGGCCAGCGCTTGCCCCTGCCCCATGCCATCGCGAATCACCTTACCGCCGCCAAATTTCACTTCTTCACCGTACACGGTGTAGTCATATTCCACTTCGGCAAACAATTCAGTATCCGCTAAACGCACACGGTCACCCACCGTCGGGCCGAACATTTCAGCATAGGCTTGTCGTGAGATTTTCATAATGCCCCCATCACATCACCGTGAAAGCCATACACGTGGCGCGTGCCAGCAAAAGCAACCAGCTCCACCGTGCGACTTTGGCCGGGTTCAAAACGCACCGCTGTCCCAGCTGGGATGTTTAAGCGATATCCGCGTGCTTGTTGGCGGTCGAATAACAGCGCCCGATTCACCTCGGCAAAATGATAGTGCGAGCCAATTTGCACAGGCCGATCACCGCTGTTTGCCACTACCAACGACAACGTATCGCGGCCTTCATTTAGGGTGATCTCGCCAGCGGCAGGCATAATTTGTCCTGGAATCATATTTTTCTCACCGACTAGATAATGGGCTGGTGCACAGTGACCAGTTTTGTGCCATCGGGAAAGGTTGCCTCGACCTGAATTTCTGTCACCATTTCAGCAATCCCCTCCATGACCTCTTCACGGCTTAACAAAGTAGTGCCATAGTGCATCAGCTCTGCAACGGTACGCCCATCCCGCGCCCCTTCCATAATCGCCGCACTGATCAAGGCCACTGCTTCGGGATAATTCAGTTTCAAACCGCGTGCCCGTCGCCGTTCTGCCAATAGCGCAGCGGTGAAAATCAATAATTTGTCTTTTTCTCGTGGGGTCAGCTCCATCCCATCCTCCTTTATGATTGCTGTTCGACTAGGTATGCCAAATTCGTGGGGTATCAGCGTGTCGCTGATGGGTATGGGGATAAAGCAGTTCTCGTGCCGCCCGTAACCAATGCCATGCCGCTTCTGCGCTGTCACCGATAAAACGCGCCAGCCATACCTCAGGGAATTGTGTCGCACCAGCCTCCCCCTTGCAGGGCAAAGCCAAAATCTGTTGGTGACAGGTTTCGGGAATCTGCCCTGTCCACAGCAACGTAGCGATCACACTGTGCCCACCTAAGCCAATTGCCGACTGCCACAGCGGATCAGTGGCGGCTAGACGCGTGTGCTCACACCATAACAACTGCTGTTGTCGCCAAATTTCGGTACTTTGCCGCCAATACCCCTGTTGAAAAGGTTTGTCGCCGGCGGGACGGCCAAAGCACACCACATCCCCCCACAGCAAAGCGGCATCGGGTTGCAGATCAAAACGGTTTTGTGATTGCACCTGTGCACCATCAAAGACAATGGTTTCCAAGGGCAGCCACGCTAAACGGCTATGCGGCGCCAAGTTAACGGTCAAGGTTTGTTGTGCCGCTTGCCCAAAGCCGTTGTACCACTTCGCCGCACCAGCCGATGTGATAAGCACATCGGCATCCTGCTCTAAAGCAATGTCGAGTGCTAATACATCACCACCGGCAATGCCACCGGGGGGATGTAAAATAATGTGCTGACAGCTGCCATCCGGTTGCACAAAATGTTTTTGTACCCGCAATGGGCCTTGATGCTGGCGCAAAATCGGGACGGTACGCCCATGTCGTTGACCATAGCGTAGTTGCAAACTGGCATACCACACCGGTGTTCCCCTCTCGTTTTGATATGGCTTAAATCGCCAATAACTCGCGCACACCCTCGGTTACCATCGCCTGACCTGCTCCAGCCTGCACCACTTCGCCGCGAGCCATCACCACATAACGATCAGCAAGTGCCTCGGCAAAGTCGTAATACTGTTCCACCAACACAATCGCCATATCACCGCGTGCCGCCAGTTGTTTAATCACGTGGCCGATGTCTTTGATAATCGACGGCTGAATGCCTTCGGTGGGTTCATCTAAAATCAGCAATGACGGCTCACTGACCAGCGCACGGGCAATCGCCAATTGTTGCTGTTGTCCGCCGGAGAGATCGCCCCCTCGCCGGTGGCGCATTTGCGCTAAAACAGGGAACATGTCATAGACCCAAGCAGGAATCTGCCGCCCTTTGGCACCACCAAAGCGTGCCAGCCCCATGCGTAAATTTTCTTCTACCGATAGGCGAGCAAAAATTTCCCGTCCCTGCGGCACATAGGCCATCCCACGCTTTACCCGTTGATGTGGGGAAAGGGCATTGACCACTTGGCCTTGCCAAGTGATTTGGCCGCTGGCAATCGGCAACACGCCCATTAAACAGCGCAACAGCGTACTTTTCCCTACCCCATTGCGGCCCAATACGCAGGTCACCTCGCCGATGGCAGCAGTGAAAGAAATATCGCGTAAGATATGACTGCCACCATAAAACTGATTCAGTTTTTCAATCTGTAACATGCTTTAGCGCCCCAAATAGACCTCGATCACCCGCTCATCTGCTTGCACCTGCGCCAAGCTCCCCTCGGCCAGCACACTGCCTTCGGCCAACACCGTCACTCGCTCGGCGATGGCCTCGACAAAAGCCATGTCATGTTCCACCACCATCAAGGAATGATGGCCTTTCAAGCTCAGTAACAATTCCGCCGTTTTTTCTGTTTCGGCATCGGTCATCCCTGCCACCGGTTCATCTAACAACAACAGCTGTGGGTCTTGAGCTAATAACATGCCAATTTCCAACCATTGCTTTTGGCCATGAGATAACAAACCCGCCACCCGATGGCGTTGTTCCTGCAACCGCACTCGCAGCAATAACGCTTCAATTCGGTCGCGTTGTTCGCCAGTCAATCGAGCGCGCAAACTTGCCCACACCGAGCGCGGGCCAGCCAAGGCCAGTTGGAGGTTTTCAAACACCGTCATTGCCTCGAACACTGTCGGCTTTTGAAATTTCCGGCCAATCCCAAGCTGGGCAATCTCGGCTTCACGATAGCGAGTCAGATCAATGGTTTGTCCGAAAAACACCGCCCCACTATCGGGACGTGTTTTGCCGGTGATCACGTCCATCATGGTGGTTTTACCAGCACCATTTGGGCCAATGATGCAGCGCAGTTCACCGACACCAATATCCAGATTCAGATGGTTTAACGCTTTGAAGCCGTCAAAACTGACGCAAACCTCTTCCAGATACAAAATTGCACCGTGACGGGTATCCAGTTGGCCATCGACAAGGTGAGCGAGTCCCTTGGCTTCGCCGTCCCAGCCTTCACGCTCAACCACAGCTGTTTTAGGAGAGAAGAGAGTCATGCTGATTTTCTCCATAAGCGACGCCACCATCCCACCACCCCATGTGGCAAGAACAAAGTCGCGGCAATAAAGACGAAACCGAGGAAGAACAACCAATATTCTGGAAATGCCACGGTAAACCAGCTTTTTGCGCCATTCACCAAACCGGCCCCCAACATCGGGCCGATCAAAGTACCGCGCCCCCCCAAGGCCACCCAAATCACCATCTCAATCGAGTTGGCTGGTGACATTTCACTGGGATTGATAATGCCCACCTGTGGCACATACAGCGCACCAGCTAAAGCACATAACACTGCCGATAGCACCCAAATGGTCAATTTGAAATAAAGCGGTGAGTAGCCACAGAACATTAAGCGCGACTCGGCATCTCGCACTGCGGTCAAAATCCGACCAAATGGACTATTGACCAACCAACGCGCCCCGAGCCATGCCAACAGCAACAACGCCAACGACAACAGGAATAACACCGCCCGTGTCGCGGGTTCAGCAATCCCAAAACCAAGCAGGGTTTTGAAATCAGTAAAACCGTTATTGCCACCAAAGCCGGTTTCATTACGGAAAAACAGCAACATGGCGGCAAAGGTCAAGGCTTGGGTGATGATGGAAAAATAGACCCCTTTAATCCGTGAACGGAATGCCAGCCATCCAAAAATCCCCGCCACCAATGCCGGCACCATCACAATCAACACCAATGCCCACAAGAAATGTTCGCTGCCCCACCAAAACCACGGCAAGGTTTGCCAATCGAGGAAGGTCATAAAAGCAGGTAATTCGGCGTCGCCTTGCCGCATCAAATACATGCCCATGCCGTAGCCACCCAAGGCAAAAAACAGGCCATGACCGAGGCTTAATAAACCGGTGTAGCCCCAGACCAAATCCAAGGCCAACGCTACCACGGCATAACACAGTATTTTGCCAGCGAGGGTTAAGGTATAAGCCGAGATAAACCACGGGTGTTCCGCTGGTAATAGGGCATGTGCCAAGGGCAACGCCACCCCAATCACGAGCAACGCCCCTAACAGCCATGATCCCAGTTGTGGCCCTAGCCACGCCCACAGCCGCATGGAATAAGGCTGGGTTATCAGTTCACTTTGCATGATATGTCCCCTGAACTTAATCCAACACCCGACCTTTGAGGGCAAACAAACCCTGTGGCCGTTTTTGGATAAAGAGGATGATTAAAGCCAAGATGGCGATTTTGCCGAGCACTGCCCCCAGCGAAGGTTCGAGAATTTTGTTCAACATCCCTAAACCAAAAGCTCCTAACACCGTCCCCGCCAGTTGCCCTACACCGCCCAACACCACCACCATAAAGCTGTCAACGATGTAGCTTTGCCCTAAATCGGGCCCGACATTACCAATCTGGCTTAATGCCACGCCGCCTAAACCCGCCACACCAGAGCCAATGCCAAAAGCCAAGCTATCCACACGTCCGGTTGGCACACCAACACAGTCGGCCATGCGGCGGTTTTGGGTCACTGCGCGGACAAACAAGCCCAAGCGGGTGCGGTTGAGCATCCACCACGTCAGTAACAACACGGCACCCACAAAGGCAATAATCACTAAACGATTGAATGGCAGCGTTAAAGCCGGGCTGATAACCCAACCACTGGCCATCCAGCTGGGATTGGCCACTTCGACGTTTTGCGCGCCGAACATCACCCGTACTGCCTGCATTAAGACCAAACTCATGCCCCACGTTGCCAGTAGGGTTTCTAAGGGTCGGCCATACAGATGACGGATGACCAAACGCTCCAGTGCCATGCCGATGGCGCAGGTGACCAAAAACGCCACCGGCAATGCCACAAGCACATAGGCATCGATCCACGCCGGGGCATAGCGTTGAAAAGCCAGCTGCACCACATAGGTGCTATAGGCGCCCAACATCAACATTTCGCCATGTGCCATATTGATGACACCCAGCAGACCATAGGTGATGGCCAAGCCAAGCGCCGCTAGCAGTAAGACCGACCCGAGGCTGATGCCGCTAAACAGATGACCCAGTAAATGATCGGTAAATTGTGCCGACTCAAGCTGGGCCATCGCACGCAAAGCGGCTTGACGCACTGCCGCTTGTGGCGTGCTATCCGCCAATTCTTGTAACACCACCAAGAGATTGGGGTCGCGGGTGTCGGCGAGGGTATTGATCGCGGCTAACTGTTGTGGCAGTTGATCGCTGTGCAGCTGGATACGTGCGGTGGCCAGTTGTAAGGCCGTGCGAACGGTGGGTTCTTGTTCACGCTGTAATTGAGCTTGTAACAACGGCAACCATGCAGGATTTGCAGCGTCTTGTAATAAGCCCACGGCCGCTAAACGCGCAGCGGTATCGCCCTGCTGTAACTGGGTAGCCGCTTGATAACGCTCTAAGGCCATGCGGAGGCGGTTATTCAATAACACCGGTTCCGCTTCTGCTGGTAAAGCGGTGAGGCTTTTGCCAGATGGAATGTCCACCACTTGGCCATCAGGCTGTTGCAGAAAGAATTGGCTTTCGTCGGGTGTTTGATAAACCCGTTCTTCTTGCCATGCCAACGCAGCTTCAGAACGTGCCGCTGTCGGCTGTGCCGCCCATTGTTCAATTTGTGCTGGGCGCTGTTCCGGCGCAGTGTGTACCAGCTCAGCCAATGGCGAGGCCACACTCAGGCTGGCGCAAAACAAAGCCACCACAGCGAATATCCACGCTGTAAGCCGTTGCATCATCGCTTGCCGCATTTTGTTTTCCCCCTGTGCGTTGGCTGTTGGGTGGGACACGACCCACCCACACAACCAAATCAATCGATCAACCCTTATTTACTTTTGACTGGGGTATCGGGTTTTTTATCGTTGCCGGCGATAAAGGGGCTCCACGGC
>NZ_JBSQVP010000072.1:0-10621 GCF_055136605.1 Aquaspirillum sp.
TTTTTGGTTTTTTTGTCATTAGAAAGTAATTGAATTTATGTGCTTTAAAATGTATGGTTATTTTTTGCTTCTTGCTAGACTAAAAATATATTTTGCTACGTAGAATTACTGAGACACTGGTGCAGTGTCTAACTGATGGGTGGAATCATGTTACGGTTTTCGAAGTGGATAGCGATGCTGTGGTTGATTTTTTCACCCAATCTGATGGCAAATACTGGCACAGATCCACCGAAGTCAATCCGCGTTATCACTGATGACAATTTTCCCCCATACGTATTCCGAAATGACGACGGCACGGTTACCGGTTATCTGGTGGACTATTGGAAACTATGGGAACGGAAAACTGGCATTCCGGTCACCTTTACTGCCACTCGATGGGCTGAGGCACAACGTCGCTTACTGGAGGGACAAGCTGATGTCATCGACATGATTTACAAAACACCTGGTCGTGAGCCGTTGTATGACTTTTCTTCTCCTTATGTCGATTTACCTGTCAATATTTATAGCCATCAGTCGGTCACTGGTATTGCCGAGGTTGGTTCCTTGAAGGGATTTCTCATCGGTGTTCAGGAAGGCGATGCCTGTGCTGAAGTATTAAATCAAAAAGGCCTAACCCATCATGCCATTTATCCTGACTATGCAAGCTTACTTGCTAGTGCACGACAGGATGAGATTAAGGTCTTCTGTCTTGATCAATTTCCCGCTAATTTTTATCTGAATAAGCTCGGTCTAGAAAAAGAATTTCGCCGAGCATTTCCCCTCTACACTGGACAATTTCGCCGTGCTGTTCGCAAAGGACAAACAGAACTCTTGCTCGTTGTAGAACAAGGCATGGCGCAAATCAGTAAAGAGGAACGGCTCAAACTCGACGACAAGTGGTTTGGTGCACCGTTGCCGAGATCTGGCGGTCAGATCGAGCTGAAATATGTGTTTTTAATCCTCTCTACGCTGGGAGTTAGTACGTTACTTATTTTTATTTGGGTTGGCATGTTGCAGCGGCAAGTGGCGGCACGAACCGCCGACCTGCGGCAAGCCAATGCAGATTTAGAGGCTGGGCGCCAAGCTTTATTGCAAAGTCAGACACAGTTTCATGTGGCACTACAATCGGCAGACGCGGGCACATGGTTCTGGAATACCGAAACGGGCGAAAATATTTGGTCCGATGAGCTATGGCGGCTCTATGGCCTTGAAAAGGCAAATCACATTCCTAACAACGCCCTTTGGCGAGACAGTATTGATCCACGCGATCTCGCCTCGGTGGAGGAAACCGTCTCTGATGCTGTTGCGATACGCGCCGGTTTTGAGACCACTTGGCGAGTGCGTTTTTCTCATACAGATAATCCGCGTTGGCTGTTAGCACGCGGTCGCCCACAGTTTGATAGCACGGGTAAGTTGAACGGTTATTTTGGTGTCGTGATCGACATCACGGTACGTAAACAGGCAGAACAGGCTCGACGCGAGAGTGAAGGACGTTTTGCTGCAACATTTGAACAAGCCGCGGTCGGTATCGCCCATGTTGCACCAGATGGTTCTTGGCTGCGGGTGAATCAGAAGTTTTGTGCGATTGTGGGCTATTCACAAGCGACACTGATGAGCCGAATATTTCAGTTCCATGATATTACTCATCCTGATGATTTGGACCTCGATTTGGCACAAATGCGTCGGATGTTGGATAAGGAAATCACCGCCTACGCACTTGAAAAGCGTTATCGGCGACAAGATGGCAGTTTCATTTGGGTGAACCTCACCGTTTCCCTTATCTGGAAAAACGACGATGAGCCTGACTACTTTATCTCGGTGATCGAGGATATTTCTGATCGTAAACACACCGAAGAAGCGCTGCGGATCAACGAGATGGAGCTAGAAGCGTATCGCCAGCACCTTGAGGAACTGGTGGCGCTGCGCACGCATGAACTCGAAGCTCAAGAGCGTTTTGTTCGGAGCCTAGTGAACAATCTTCCGGGGATGGTTGGTTACTGGGACGAGAACCTTCGTTGTCGCTTTGCTAACAAATCCTACTTTGAATGGTTTGGCCGAACCGAAAAACAAATGCTCGGGTTGACGATTCAAGAGGTGCTAGGTCCAGAGGTTTTCGCGAAAAATGAGTGCTTTATTCGCGGTGCTCTGCTTGGCGAAAAGCAGACGTTTGAACGCAGTATTGTCAAACCGGATGGTTGCATAGGCCATGTATTAGCACACTATCTGCCTGATATCGTCAACGGGAAGGTAAAAGGCTTTGTGGCGCTCATTTACGATGTGACGACCCTGAAGGAACATGAATTAGCTTTGGCTGAGGCTAAAGAGATAGCCGAAGCTGCAACAAGGGCAAAAAGTATTTTCTTGGCCAATATGAGCCATGAAATTCGCACACCAATGAATGCCATCCTTGGTTTTGCCCATTTGCTCAAACGCTCACGATTGGAGGCCGAACAGCGGGAAAGGTTAGATCGACTGTGTACCGCCGGTGCTCACCTACTGACCATCATCAACGATATTCTCGATATGTCGAAGATCGAGTCTGGCAAACTGATCCTCGAGCAAATCAATTTCTCGCTTCCGGGGCTACTTGATGGTGTCCATTCGCTGATCGATGAACAAGCCAGAATGAAAGGGTTGGCTATCGAAATCGATTATCGCGATACCCCTATCTGGTTAAGGGGTGACCCAACACGTCTGCGTCAGGCCATGCTCAATTTCGCCAGCAATGCGGTCAAATTCACCGAGCGTGGCAAGATTATTTTGCGTGTCCGTCCATTACAGGATCAAGGACAACGTATTTTATTGCGTTTCGAAGTTGAGGATACGGGGATTGGGATTGCCTCCGATAAACAACACGCATTGTTCGAGGCATTCGAGCAAGTCGATGCTTCAACTACCCGTCGTTTTGGGGGGACAGGTCTTGGTTTAGCCATTACACGGCACCTTGCCGAGCTGATGGGAGGCACCTCGGGTGTGGACAGCCGAGTGGGGATAGGTAGCACCTTCTGGTTTTCTGCTTGGCTTGAAAAAGGTGAAGTGAGTCAGACTCTCGATTTACCAACTATCAATGCAGAAGCCGAATTGCGGTGTCTCCATGCAGGCCGAGTCATCTTGTTGGTAGAAGACGATCCGATCAACCAAGAAATTGCGCTCGCCCTGCTAGAAGAAACCGACCTAGAAATCGTCGTGGCTGAAAATGGCCGTGAAGCTGTTGAACAGGCGCTCCGTCAAGACTTTGCTCTCATTCTCATGGACATGCAGATGCCAGAAATGAGTGGATTGGAAGCCAGTCGAATCATTCGTACCTTACCCGGTAAAGCCGACACGCCGATTATTGCCATGACAGCAAATGCTTTTGCCGAAGATCGCCGTCAATGTCTTGCCGCTGGCATGAATGACTTTATCGCTAAGCCAGTTGATCCAGCCTTACTTTTCATCACATTGCTTAAATGGTTATCTCCAGAAAAGCTGTTGCCACCGTCCACAACCCCTGCGCCATCAATCTCTGTTAAATCACCTGATCAGGGCATCGACTTATCGATACCGCTGCGGGCAATGCGTCATAACGCAAGCAAAGTGCGAGATGTGATTGATATGTTCTTGCTGTCGGCTCGCGAAGAGCTACCTAAGATGGAACGTGCCTTAACAGAACAAGATTGGCCAACCTTGAAATCACTGGGGCATCGGCTGAAATCACCCGCACGCGGCCTCGGTCTGATCGAACTTGGCCAGCTTTATGAAGCACTTGAACATGCTCATCAGGATGCCAACGACAGCGAATATGGTGATATTCTTGCTCAAATCAGGGTTCTGCTTGAAAAAATCACCGATATTGTCAGCCAAGATCCCCGTCTTCAGCCAGCTGTTGCCGAGCCAAGGGAGCAATCGTAATGCCTCTCAAAGAAATCCATGTCCTGCTTCTCGATGATGACCCAACCATCCGTATGCTGATGACTGCAATGTTAGAAGAGGTCGGCGTCGGTAGCGTGATAACCGCAGGGGAAGGGACGGAAGGGTTACGTCTGCTCGATGAATCAAGCCATCACTTCAATATGCTTATCTGTGATCTGACCATGCCTGGTATGGATGGGATTGAGTTTTTGCGCCATGTGGCAGCACGCAGTTATGGCGGAGATGTGCTCTTATTTTCTAGCTCGCCCCCCAGCGTCCTCAAGGCAGCCAAACGCTTAGCCACACAGCATGGCATCAATATTTTGGATGTGCTGGAAAAACCCGTCGATATCGATCGACTGGCCGACGCGCTATTTCGTGGCAAGCCCAGAAGCGCTTCACAGCGGCGCAGTCAACCCGATCAACCCACTTTGAGCTTGGAAGAGTTGCGGGAGGGGATTCCCAATGGTTGTATCAGATTGCATTACCAACCAAAGATCAGCCTGCATGATAAGCAAATCGTTGGTGTTGAGTGTCTCGCCCGTTGGCGTCATCCCGTGCGTGGTTTGCTACCACCTGCTCTCTTTATTGCCCAAGTTGAACAAGGTGGCCTAATCGACGCTTTTACGCTTGAGGTGTTCCGGATTGCTACGGCACAACTGCGTGTTTGGTGTGACCGAGGTTTATCGTTACGGATGAATATCAATCTGTCGATGGATAATTTACTCCGTGTTGACTTACCAGAAATCCTCGAGGCCATCTGTCATACCGCTGGCGTGTCGCCAAGTCATATCGTACTTGAGATGACAGAAAGTCGGTTGATCTCGAATGTAAAGCTGGGCTTAGAGATTTTGATCCGGCTGCGACTCAAGGGCTTTGGCTTATCCATCGATGATTTTGGTACTGGTTTTTCGACGATGGAAGCGCTCAAGCAACTGCCCTTCAGCGAACTAAAAATCGATAAAACCTTCGTTAATGGAGTAGAGGAAGATGCTTCTACTCGGGCCATTCTCTATTCCAGTGCCAGCCTTGGACGAACACTGGGCATCAATGTGGTGGCTGAAGGTGTTGAAACGCAAACCGACTGGAATGTGGTCGCTGATGCGGGGTGTGATGAGGTGCAGGGCTACTTCATCGCGCGGCCGATGGCTGCCACCGACTTTGAGAACTGGCTCGCTGGGCAGCGGGCGATGCACACCAAGGAAGACACGATGGAGAAGAAACCCCGCGTGCTTGTCGTTGATGATGACAAAACGTCACGCCTTCTAACACGGCTAATGCTCTCGGATGATTTTATCGTTGATGAAGCCGCCAGTGGTGAGGCGGCGCTGTCAGGCGTTGCCAATCGTCTGCCAGATCTGATCTTCATGGATGTTGATATGTCCCCCGGCATCGATGGCTATGAAGCCTGTCGTCGTCTCAAAGCCGATCAAACCACGGCCGCCATTCCGATCATCTTTGTGTCTGGTAATGATGCCCTTGAAGACCGACTCAAAGGCTATGAAGCCGGGGGTGAAGACTATGTAGTAAAACCGTTCGATGGAGTAGAGCTGGAAGCCAAACTACGGCGTTTGTTAGTGTTAGCTGAAGAACGTTGCACCCTACAAGAACAAGCTATTGTTGCCAGCAACACCGCTATGACGGTGATGACCAACATGAGCGAGTTGGGTTCGTTATTAGAAACGATGAGACACATTGCGGCCTGTACTGATACGCGCACCTTGTGCAATGCAGTGCTTGTTGGCCTCGCTGCTTACGGGTTGCGAGGTACCGTACAAGTCAGAACCCCTGATGGCACCATGACCTTGACCGAAGGCGGCGAAGCAACGCCTCTTGAAACCTCGGTGATTTCACACATGGCCAGTATGGAACGCATCACCCAGTTCAAGTCGCGCTTGGCAATCACTTACAAGGCCGTGTCCCTCTTGGTGCACAACATGCCCATCGAAGATGCCGATCGCTGTGGTCGCTTGCGTGACCATTTGGCGATGTTGGCCGAAGGTGCCAATGCGCGTGCTGAAGCCATTATCGCAACGACACAGGCACAGATGTGTGGCGAGGTGATCAGTCACGCTTCTGAACGGATCACCGCAACATTAAGAAGTATCGACCAAATTCAGCGTGAACGACAGTGTGCATTGAGAATTGCAGTTGAAACCTTGCTATCGCGCATGCAATCTGCCTTTTCTTCTATCACTGTTACGATGGAACAAGAAGATTTTATTACCGGTGTGGTGCAGTCTGGATTAGATCAAATTTTACAAATTCAAAATGAAAATTCTGATCCACAGGAACAGCTAACATCTATCGTTCTCGAATTGGAACAAGTGCTTGTTCAAGCACCTTCTGCTTCTTGAGTCATGCTTTTCGTTTATTTGTGGGATCTTGACTTCCTCCCCGTTCTTTAGGGCGGAGAGGAAATCAACGTGATATGGCCAACAATTATAGGCGTTATTCATTGATTGTGGTTCCAGTGGAATTGAGTAGCGGGTGTGTGTACACACTCCGTGCACCATCCTACGGTGCTTCGGGCAAAAGCTGATGGCGAAAGAAAGATACTACTGCATCGTTGAATGTCCTATGCCACGCTTCGCGACTGAAACCCTTGGGATCGCGGCAAATATCCGGTGCTGATTGCGCAAGAGCCGGTGGGCAAGGTGCCAGAAAGACAAAATGTCCTGCTCCGGTGACCAGATGGTAGTCAGGTTGTAGGGTAAGGGCTGCTTTGATTGCTTCGACATGGGCACGAGCCACTCCGTCACCGCCGTATTCCGACGCCCAGAGTTGAACAGGAATACGTACCGAGCGCAAACCGGTTGTGTCAAATAGATTCAGGGGATCAGCCACAACGATGGCACGAACGCGCGCATCCGGAACTGGGCGCAATAGCCTTTCCTTGTTTTTCAGTTCACTGCACAGCGGGGAATGTTCTTGAGATGGCTGGCTGTCGTTGCAGAATCTCTCCTCACTGGCATGTAGGTTTGGGATGCCGCCAGCTAGGGCCAGTGCGGTATAGCCACCACGCGAAAAGCCGAATACCCCAATGGCCTGAATGTTGAGTTTCTGACGTTCAGACCAGCTCTGGAGCATGAAAGAGATGACTCTGCTCACGTCAAGCGGCCGCGTTTCGAATATGCTCAGACGATGGGCTGACGACTTGTCGCGGGTGTTGTCGCCGAGATGGTTGAGCGACACAACCACAAAACCGGCATTGGCTAATGCAGTTGCGGTGTCGTGATGTCCAAGGAATGATCCGCCATAACCGTGCGAAATGATGATAAGTGGCAGATTGTGCCCAGATAATGGGCAATCGGTACTGCCCTGTATGCTAATGGGGCCGATCTGTTGAAAACCTGCTGTTTCGGCACAGGGTGTCCATAGCAGAGCGCTAATCGCTGGCTCCTTGCTTGTGGCCGGAACTTCGAGGCGTTGATAACCGGCAGCCAAAGCGCTGGAAGCCGCTATCGCAAAAGTGACAGCTAGCGTCAGTCTGATCAGGTACGAGAAAAAATCCGATTTTCTGAGTGAAATCATGTTCATATAAAAATGTAATGAATAGGTGGGCCACTGCTTTTGTGCTCACTATTTCTGAAGCATGCCCTGCAATCTAATCCTACCAGCCTAGCAGGGTAAACGTTGTCTGCAACGCCGAACTACCTTGCCCAGAATGGGGTGTGGTGGTTTTTTTATGGCGTGTTATCTGTATGCTGCTTCATTCGTTTGGTAGGCACAAGACCCGTGCCTACTCTGTCTGATTAGGAAAGATTCAATGAATACCACAGCACCACGCAAGGGCGCGACCTGCGTAGCTGACATTCCCACCGACGTGTTGGATGCGCTGTCACGCGGTGAACTGCCAAGTGCCACGTTGGTGGAAGGGCTAGCGCTCGACCAGGCCCTACTGCTACGCACGGTTTTCCCGCATCTGTCGCCGCAAGCTTTAGCGAACACAGATGCTGCCTGCCAGCTTGGCATTCTCAAACGCATGGCTGGTATCAGTGCGGTGTTGTTGGAGGAATTGGGTAGCGATGGTATCGTGCAATGCCAAAGCCATGTCTCGGATACCGTACGTGGCTGGGCCTGCTTCATGATTGGGGTGCAGCCGGATTTGGATCTACCAAGCCGATTAGCTGCCATCCGGCCATTGGCCGATGATGCACATTTTGGGGTACGCGAATGGGCTTGGATGGCTGTGCGGCCGCACTTGGCGCGTGAACTGGATGCCGCCATTGCATATTTATCGACTTGGACAGTGGAATCATCCGAGCGCTTGCGTCGCTTTGCCTGCGAAGCCTTGCGTCCGCGTGGCGTGTGGTGTGCCCACATCGCCATGCTCAAGCAACAACCAGAACGCGCGTTGCCGATTCTCTCGCCGTTGCGAGCCGATCCATCTGTCTATGTGCAGGATTCGGTGGCCAACTGGCTCAACGATGCTGCTAAAGCCCAACCCGACTGGGTGCGCGATCTGTGCGCCCAATGGCAGCAAGATCAACCTAGCGACGCCACGCGCCGTATTTGCCAACGTGCCTTACGCAACCTGAAATAATATCCATCGCGGAGACTGTGCTGATTCAAGAGATTGGATGAGGACCGAACTGCCTTGCTATAAATTGAGTAAGGTGATTTTTTATGGTCTGTTATCTGTATGCTGCCCCGTTCGTTTGGTAGGCACAAGACCTGTGCCTACCCTACCTGACTGAAGTGTTCATTTAGCTTCCGTGAGGCGCCAGTTAACTATTTCAGGTCTCGTCCTCGTCACCCATCTCGCACACAGAATTGTCTTCTTCATATCCTAGACCTGAAAAAATCTGCCACACGGCCAGGAAGGGCGTCAGCATCTTGTAGCCATATATTGGCAAATCATCATAATAAAAAATTTCGTCAATACCTGTCTTGAATACATGGTTCATATATTCAAGATAAATTTCTCTCAGAAGGCCGGTTGAGTATATGTTAAGGTTGTGAGTAGAAACCGAGTCAACAAAACTAGTTTTAAGACCGTACCAGTCTGGGCAACTGAGTTCAAAGTGTATCGGTTCTTGTTTCTTGTTCTGGAAACAGTGTTCAAACTGTTCGCTCACAACCCTCATCAGGTTGTCATGGAAATGACTTTCCATCGTATCAACCCAATAATAATCCTTTCCATCTTCGGTCAGTTGGTCATAGATCGCTTGAACCTGGCTTATGCGCCCCTCATCAGAATTCCCATAAATCCGACCATCATGAATCGCCGTTCTATAAGAAGAAAACGGATTCATGGCCGCAACAACAATAACGTTTGGATTTGGAAATAGTGTCGCAATTTCGCCCCACTTTTGGTTTGCATAAATCAGCGCATGAAAGCCTTCTGATGCAAGACGTTGAGCTATTGAATTTGCAATGGTGTTAAGCGCGTCTTTTGTATAGTCAGGGGGACTTCTATTTTCTGAATTCAAATCAGAGTCTATCCATCCCTCAATCAATGGAAACTCCAATGCGACGCAAATCATGGAAGCATCATTTAGGATATTGTTTTCAAAATAGGCATAATAGGAGGGAGCTGGGTAAAAGACCTTCAGCGTGAAGTCGTTACCGTTTTGATGCGGTATCAGAGCCAAGAGGTTTTTGGCATTAGATACCAGCTCTTGAACATAAGCATCTTTAGCCGTGCGAGTTTCCATCGGAGCAACAAGGATGGATGTGATTGCACTTTCCTTGAGGCCTGGGAATATAGAGCAGAAGTGATTGCTATAGGCCAGAAGTTCAGTGAACGCTTGACGCTCTGTTTGTTCTGACTTCTTCAGCTCAATGATGGTTATTCCCGTGGAAGCAGAGATTCCAAATAAATCTACCCTAGTTGGATGCGGCACATTTCGTTCTAGTTTCAACTCCTTGGCTGTTAGAACAAGCCCTTTCAGGTTGTCTAGTATTTCATTGATCTTTTGCTCCGTACGCCGCTGCAACAGGAATTGAATGGTTGGAAACCCATCCTCAGTCCATTCAACGGGCTCTCTTCTTCCAACAATCAACCCAGACAGGGTTTCCTTATGGTGGTTGAAAAGATGGTCTCTGAACTGATTTTCACTGATAGAAATCATCACTCCACCTCATTCGAAATTTTCTACTTTCCTAGCACAGAAATTTTTTGCTGCTTACAGATTGATCGGCAATAGCTGATACAACGATCCTAGCCTAGTAGGGTGGGCACAGCAGTGCCCACCGCCTCATCCGATAGATTGAATCTGCTTTACACAACATCAAACCGCCTCGCCCTTGATTGGGTGGGGCGTTTTTTTTGGGATGTGATTGGTAATGGGTTTAGTGGGCAAAAACTACCCTACCAATCTAACCCTCGAAAATATCCTCTAACCGCTGCGCCTGCGTTAACGATATACCCCATTGCTGCAACTGCTCCGGCGTCGCTGCCCGTAACCGCGACAACACCCAATCCGGCAACGGCTGACCAAACCGCGCCTCAATCAATGTCCGGAGGAGGGTTTGCATGGCCTGTATGCCTTTTTCCAGACCTTTCTGCATGCCTTGTTGAAGGCCTTTCTCCATGCCTTTTTCTAATCCTCGCTGCTCACCACGTTCTTCTGCCACTTGAATCTCTGTGTTGTAATCCCACACTGCCCGTTCACGTGCCAATGCCCGTAACCGTTCTTCCTTGGTTTGGCTCATTTGCTCTAGGGATTGCAAAACAGTCATTACCGGTGTGTGTGTCAGCTGTGCCATGATGTGTTGCTCCTGCCAGTGTTCAAACAGATCGACC
>NZ_JBSQVP010000073.1:0-10614 GCF_055136605.1 Aquaspirillum sp.
ATGGGGAGGGGATGAGCCAAGAAGTACAACAGCGGGTGTTCGATCCCTTTTTCACCACCAAAGCCCCCGGCAAAGGCAGCGGTTTGGGGCTGTCGGTTGTGCATGGCATCGTCAGCCAGCTCGGTGGTATGATTCAACTCCAAAGCCGCCTTGGAGATGGCAGTGAGTTTATCTTAGATCTGCCTCAAATCGCTGCACCGGCGGCTCACTCGGAAGGCGGCGAGTTTTAATGAAAGAAGGCATGATGGCACGCGTGTTGGTAGTGGATGATGATGAGCTGTTTCGCAGCATGTTGACGGAAATGGTCGGGCGCGAAGGACACCAAGTGTCCACCGCCACCAACGGTCATGAAGCCCTAAAAGCTGTCTCTTTACAACGCCCGGATGTGGTGATTACCGATATTTTAATGCCAGAAAAAGATGGTATTGAGCTGATTATGGAATTGGCCCAGCTCGGTGCTTCTATTCCGGTGATTGCGGTGTCTGGCGGACGACGGGCGATTAGCACCGACTTTAACCTCGAGTCGGCGCGGCTGTTGGGGGTGTGTGCCACCTTGGGTAAGCCTTTTTCTCGTGAAGCGCTGCGCCAAGCGTTGCAGCAGGCTTTAATGCACTGATGTCAGCCCAAGTTTTAGTGGTCAGCAACCGCAAAGGGGGGTCGGGTAAAAGCACCACCTCGGTCAACCTTGCCGCGCATTGGGCCACCTTGGGGCTGCGGGTGTTGTTGCTCGATTTAGATACCCAAGGCCATTGTGCAGTGGGTTTAGGGCTAAAAAACATCCCACCCCACCACACCATTCATCACATCCTCACTGAAAACAACGCCGATTTATCAACGGCTATCCTGAGCACGGGCCGCGAACGGTTGTGGTTGGCCCCTGCTGATCCAATGTTTGAACACAGTCGGGTGGCAGGTGATCAATTATTGTTGAAGCGGTTGTTAAGTGCCGAGGCGGTGCAGCAACACTATGATTTCATTATTCTCGATACGCCGCCTTCTCTCGATTTTCTGCTACTCAATGCCCTGTCTGCTGCAGATTGGGCGTTAATTCCTTTTCTTCCCCATGCCCTCGCCGCCGAAGGCGTGCGACAGCTCTCGCGTATTTTGTTTAAAGTCGCGATGCAGCAAAATGCCAATCTGCGTCTTGTCGGCTTATTGCCGGTTATGTTGGACAGTCGCATTGGCCTACATCGTACTATCTGTGACGAGATGGCTAAGCAATTCGGCAGTCAGCGGCTGTTGGCCGGCATTCGCAATGACATCAAGCTGGCTGAGGCGTTTGCGTGTGGTAAGCCGGTGTTAGAACATGCGCCGGCTAGCCGAGGGAATGCCGACTATCGACAGTTGGCCGAGCAGTTATTGTTGTTGTTTGAGGCGCAAGGACGGGGTCGTTAATGCGCGATGCTGGTCGCTAATAGACAGCTCCGTTAGAATCACCGCTTTATCTCTCATCTTGATGGCGTAATTCCTTCTTATGTTAACTTTCCAAGACATCATTCAAACCTTGCAGGCCTATTGGGCGCGGCAAGGGTGTGCATTGTTACAGCCCTATGATATGGAAATGGGGGCGGGTACCAGCCATACCGCAACGTTCTTGCGCGCTATTGGCCCAGAACCGTGGCATGCCGCTTATGTGCAGCCCTCTCGCCGCCCGAAAGATGGCCGTTACGGTGAAAACCCCAACCGCTTGCAGCATTACTACCAATATCAAGTAGTACTCAAACCCAGCCCGAGCAATATCCAAGATTTATACCTCGATAGCTTGCGCGAATTGGGGATTGATCCTTGTGTGCACGATATTCGTTTTGTCGAAGATGATTGGGAAAACCCGACCTTGGGCGCATGGGGATTGGGTTGGGAAGTGTGGCTGAATGGTATGGAAGTCACCCAATTTACCTATTTCCAACAGGTTGGCGGCTTAGACTGCAAACCGGTGTTAGGTGAAATTACCTACGGTATTGAACGTTTGGCGATGTATTTGCAAGGGGTAGAAAACGTCTATGACTTGGTGTGGGTGGTGCGTCCTGATGGCAGCAAACTGACCTATGGCGATGTGTATCACCAAAACGAAGTCGAACAATCGCGCTACAACTTTGAACACAGCAATGTCGAGTTTTTATTCGCCCAGTTCACTCAGTTTGAAGGCGAAGCCAAGCGGTTGTTAGAAACCGGTTTGGCCATTCCCGGCTATGAGATGATTTTAAAAGCAGCACACACCTTTAACCTGTTGGATGCCCGTGGCGCCATTTCGGTTACCGAGCGTGCTGCTTATATTGGCCGCATCCGTGCCTTAGCACGTTTAGTGGCACAAGCCTATTACGATAGCCGCGAAGCATTGGGTTTCCCCATGTTGGCGACGGCCAAAACGGAGTAAGCCCATCATGAAGGCACGCACTCTTTCTGCTCTTGGTTTAGGTTTGGGTCTGATGATGGCCAGCTTGCCGCTGTTAGCGGCAGAAAACTGGTTGGTTTACCAACGTGGGCCGCGTCTGTCCTTGGCGATTGATCGTGCCTCGTTAGCCACTCAAGCGGATGGTTTATTGCATTTTGTACATGAAGAGCGTTATGCGCGAGAAATGTACGAAAAGAAAATGGATGTGCGGTTTTTTATCCGCCGCACCCGTGTCGCGGTGGACTGCAACAAAGACATTTATGCTTTCACGCGCTCTGACTATTTGGACAAGGAACGCAAGCCGGTATTTTCTGGCATGTTTGATATCCAACGCCATGCGTGGCAGTTCCTCGAAGTCAGTGCTGATTCAATGGGGGAAGCCATGGTCACCACCGCCTGCACGCTCATTAACCATCCAGCCTATTCTCTTTCGACCAAGCCCTAAGCCATGCCAACTCTACTCGTTGAATTATTTACCGAAGAACTTCCGCCAAAAGCGCTGCCCCGTTTAGCCGCCGTTTTTGCCGATACCATCCACCAAGAACTGGCAAATAAACAACTGTGCAGTGATAGCAGCGTTGTCCATCGTTATGCCAGTCCGCGCCGTTTGGCCGTCACCATCAGCGATGTGGCTGCGATTGGGCCAGCCCAAATCGTGTCAGAAAAACTGATGCCGGTGACTGTCGCACTCGACCAAGAAGGGCAACCCACCCCCGCTTTATTGAAAAAGTTACAAGCGAAAAACCTCAGTGCCGACATCGTGTCGCAGTGTGAATGCCGTCCCGATGGGAAAAGCGAAAGCTTGTTCTACACCTATACCGCCGAAGGCGCACAACTCAATCAAGTCTTGAGCGCAGCGATTGATAGCGCAGTGAAAAAGCTGCCAATTCCTAAGGTCATGCGTTGGGGTGATTCTGAGGTGACCTTTGTGCGCCCAGTACATCGTTTGGTCTGCTTGCATGGCGAAGCGATTGTGCCGGCACAAGTGTTGGGTCTGCAATCTGGCCGCATCACCGGTGGTCATCGTTTCTTGTCCAAGGGGGAGATCAGTATTCCTTCGGCAGAACAATATGCCCGCACCTTGCACGATCAAGGCCGCGTGATTGCCAGTTTTGAAGCCCGTCGTGAACTGATTCGTCACAAGTTGCAAGAACGCAGCCAAGCCTTGCAAGCGACATTGGCAGCGGACGATGCGCTGTTAGATGAAGTCACCGCGTTGGTCGAATGGCCGGTGGTACTCGAGGCGGGTTTTGAAGCTGATTTCCTGAAAGTGCCACAGGAATGTCTGATTTTGACCATGCAGCAAAATCAGAAATACTTCCCCTTGCTCGATCAACAACAAAAATTGATCAATCGCTTTCTATTGGTGTCCAACTTAGAAAGCGACCAACCGCAACACATTATTCACGGCAATGAACGGGTGTTGCGTGCGCGGTTGTCTGATGCCCGTTTCTTCTTTGAACAAGATCAAAAAGCCAAACTCGATTCACGTTTACCGCGCTTGGCCGAAGTGGTGTACCACAACAAAATTGGCAACCAGCTGCAACGTATCGAGCGCATTGAAGCGTTGGCCGGTGAGATTGCTGGTCTGTTGGGGGCGGATGTGGCGCTGGCGCGGCGCGCCGGTCGCTTGGCAAAAGCCGATTTGGTCAGCGAAATGGTCGGTGAATTCCCCGAGCTGCAAGGCATTATGGGGATGTATTACGCCCGTTTAGATGGTGAAGATGAGGCTGTTGCCGCTGCGATTGAAGCCCATTACCACCCTCGCTTTGCTGGTGATACCCTGCCACAGGGCCCAATTGCCTTGTCGGTGGCGTTGGCCGACAAACTAGAAACCTTGGCAGGTATTTGGGGTATTGGCTTAATCCCGACCGGTGATAAAGACCCGTTTGGCCTGCGTCGGCAAGCGCTGGGTGTGTTGCGGATGTTGGTTGAGGCACAATTGCCTTTAGACTTATCCGACCTGTTGCAGCGTGCAGTGCAGCAATTCCCTGCGGGTCTGTTGGCAGCTGACACCGCATCTGCACTCTACGGTTTTGCCTTGGAACGATTGAAAAATCTATTGGCGGCGGAACACCGCGCGGATGAGATTGATGCCGTGTTAGCGTTGTCGCCGCGTCGTCTCGATCAATTGACCTCGGTATTGGCGGCGGTGTCTGCATTCCGTTCTCTGCCAGAAGCCAGCACTTTGGCTGCGGCAAATAAGCGGGTGAAAAATATCCTCAAGAAAGTGGAGGGTGAGGTCAGCGCAACCGTCGATGCTGCTTTACTGAGCGAAGCGGCAGAACAAGCGTTGGCTGCCGCAGTTACCGCGATTCGCCCTGAAGTTGAGGCGGCTTTTGCTGCGGGTAACTACCAAACGGCCTTAAGTCGTTTAGCTGCCCTGAAAGCGCCTGTCGATAGCTTCTTTGAACAGGTGATGGTGATGGCCGATGACGAATCGGTTCGCCGCAATCGGTTGGCGTTGTTGGCGCAGTTGTCGGGTTTGTTTAACCAAGTGGCGGATATTTCTCTGTTAGCAGAGTAATTCCATCGCGTGGGTTCACTTTCCGCTGGCGCAGAGACTCAGAGGGTCTCTGCGCTTGCTTGGCATCGTACGGCACAGGAAAAAAACAATGAAACTGGTGATTTTAGACCGCGATGGCGTGATCAATCACGACCGTGACGACTTTGTCAAAAACAGCATGGAATGGGTTGCCCTCGACCGTGCACCCGAAGCGATTGCCTTGTTGTCACAAGCCGGCTGGAAGGTGGTCATTGCCACCAATCAATCCGGTCTAGGACGAGGTCTATTCGACATGCACGCGCTGAATGCGATGCACGAGAAAATGCACCGTATGGTGCAACGGGCCGGCGGCAGAATTGATGCGATTTTCTTCTGTCCTCACACCCCCGATGCCGGCTGTCAATGCCGTAAACCGAAACCCGGTATGGTAATTGATATTGCCGAGCGGTATGGGGTCAAACCCGATAGCTTAATCATGATTGGTGATAGCCTGCGTGATTTGGAGTCGGTGGCGGCGGTGGGGGGGCGTTCTATTTTAGTCAAAACAGGCAAAGGCAGTGCAACCTTAGAAAAAGGCGGCTTACCGGCTGGAACCTTAGTTTTTGATGATTTGTTTGCTGCGGCTGAGTTCTTACTTAGTCAGATTTGAGAGCCATAATGCTGGTTTGGATACGTTCTTGTTTGTATTGGTTGGGGTTGGCCGTGATTACCCCATTGTTCTTTACCTTGGGTTTACTGGCTTTTCCACTGCCGGCCATGCAGCGTCATCGTGTGATTACCTTATGGACACCGGTGATGATGTGGTGGCTACGTCTGACCTGTGGTTTGCGCTACAAAGTGATTGGTGCCGAGAATATTCCGACCACGCCGTCGATTATTGCGTGTAAACATCAATCTGGTTGGGAAACGATGGCGTTGCAGCTGATTTTTCCACAACAAGTGTGGGTGTTAAAACGCGAATTGTTATGGATCCCGTTTTTTGGTTGGGGCTTGGCCATGACCAGCCCGATTGCGATTGATCGCGGTGACCGTGTTCGCGCAGCCCAACGTTTGATCGATCAAGGCCGTGAGCGCTTGAAAACCGGATTTTGGATTGTCATTTTCCCAGAAGGGACACGCATTCCTCCGGGACAACGTGGCAAATATAAACAAGGGGCGGCGCGTTTGGCCCGCGACTTGGAGACACCAATGGTGCCGGTGGCATTAAATGCAGGTGAGTTTTGGCCGCGTAACTCCTTCCGCAAATATCCGGGAGAAATTACTGTGGTGGTGGGTAAACCGATTGTCCCTGCTGGTCAAACCCCAGACCAAATGACCAAAGAATTAGAAAATTGGATTGAAGCACGGCAAAGCGAAATCAGTGGCGTTGGCCCTTGTGCCAAAGCGACACCACAGGCAAAACCATCACATTAACTCTTTTATCGTCGAGGATTTTATGCGTTTATTACACACGATGTTGCGGGTGGGTGATTTAGAGCGTTCCATCGCTTTTTACACTGAGGTATTAGGGATGCAATTACTCCGGCGCCAAGACTATCCCGAAGGTCGTTTCACCTTGGCATTTGTTGGCTATGGTGAAGAACATGCTCAAACTGTGATTGAACTGACACATAACTGGGATACCTCGGCCTATGATCTAGGCAATGGCTTTGGTCATATCGCCGTGGAAGTGGCAGACGCGGCAGCGGCCTGTGATGCGGTGCGTGCTAAAGGGGGCAAGGTAACCCGTGAAGCAGGGCCGATGAAACATGGCACCACTGTCATCGCTTTTGTCGAAGACCCCGATGGTTACAAGATTGAATTTATTCAAAAATCTCACTAGGTACATGGCGTTTTTGCGCTGGGTGACCCCAAGAGAGCTAACCACATAGAAAAGCGAACATCATGAATCGTGCACAGCCATTTTCGTATTCCCAAACACAATTAGAAGCGTTAAGTCAACGGGTGTTGACCTTAGCCCAGCAAGAAGGCGCAACAGCGGCAGAGGTCGAGGTCTCGGAAAGTCAGGGGCAAAATGTCAGTGTGCGACTGAGTGAAGTGGAAACGCTGGAGTACACCCGTGACAAGGGCTTAGGCGTGACGGTGTATATCGGGCAAAGTAAAGGCCATGCTAACACGTCCGACTTTAGCGAAGAGGCCATGCTCGCTACCGTGCGCGCTGCGCGTGACATTGCGCGTTTCACGGCGGCCGATCCTTGCGCGGGTCTGGCCGACAGTGCTTTATTGGCACAAGGGCGTGGTGATAACCTCGATTTATTCCACCCTTGGCATGTCCCCGTTGAACAAGCTATTGATTTGGCCAAAGAGATGGAAGCGGCGGGTCAGGCATTAGATCCACGCATTCGCAATTCGGAAGGGGCAAATGTCTCTACCCACACCAGCCAATTTATTTATGCCAACAGTGCAGGGTTTAGTGGTGGCTACCAAACCAGCCGCCATGCGCTTTCGGCATCGTTGATTGCCGAGGATGATTCGGGGATGCAGCGTGATTATTGGTATGCTGTGGCGCGTTGTGCGGATGATTTACCGCCTGTGGCACAAATTGGTCGCCGCGCTGCCGAGCGCAGCTTGCGCCGCTTGGGGGCAAAACGGGTAAAAACCTGTCAAGTACCCGTGTTATTTGAACCCGCATTGGCGGCGGGCTTATTGGGAAGTTTTGTCGCAGCGGTGTCGGGCGGTAGTCTCTACCGCAATACCACCTTTTTAGCTGATAGTTTAGGCACACAAGTTTTTGCTCCTTGCGTGCAGTTATATGAAGACCCGTTTATTAAACGGGGCTTGGCCTCGGGATGTTTCGACGCTGAGGGGGTTGCCACTCATGCCCGTGATGTGGTGAAAGAGGGTGTGTTGCAGGGGTATTTCCTGTCGTCTTACTCTGCCCGCAAATTGGGGATGCAAACCACTGGCAATGCTGGCGGTGCTCACAATCTGTTATTGGCTTCCACCGGCCAGGATTTTGCCGCATTGTTAAAGCTGATGGGTACTGGCTTAGTGGTGACCGAATTATTGGGGCATGGGGTGAATCCGGTGACTGGAGACTATTCGCGTGGCGCGGCGGGTTTCTGGGTGGAAAATGGCGAATTGGCCTATCCCGTTGAAGAAATCACTATTGCCGGCAATCTGAAACAGATGTTCCGCGATATTGTGGCGATTGGTTCGGATATTGAAATTCGTGGTGGCAAACAAACTGGTTCTATTTTGCTACAAAACATGACGGTGGCTGGTGTATGACCCTTTCTTTCCACCGCCGGTCGATTTGGCCTCAAGGCCGTTCGGCCCATTTCTTGTTGTTTGTGGCCTGTGCCGCAGGTTTTGCCTTCGCTTTATATGCCCAGCATGTATGGGGTTTAGAACCTTGTCCTCTGTGTGTTTTCCAACGGGTGGCGTTGCTGGCTGTGGGTGGCTGGGCTTTTCTCGGGATGTTAGTGCCTGCTGGTGGTTGGCGGCGTGGCATGGCAGCCGGTGCGCTGTTATCGGCACTGGCTGGCACCGGTGTTGCTGGCTGGCATGTCCGTTTGCAGCTATTGCCAGCTGAACAAGTGCCAGCCTGCGGCCCGGGGCTGGAGTTCATGTTAGAAACCATGCCGCTGACCAGTTTACTGAAAAAGGTGTTTCAAGGTAGTGGCGAGTGTGCTGCTATTGATTGGACTTTTTTAGGCGCTTCGATGCCGATGTGGACAGCGGCCTTGTTTGTGTTGTTGGCGGTGTATAGCCTGTATCTGCTATTACAACGCCAACCCCGCCGCCGTTTATTTTAATTGTTATCCCCCTGCCAACCGGAACTGTCCCATTTGTTGCTGTAGGCTATGCGACAATCGGTGCAGTTCATCGGTCGCCACGGTGGCCTGTGTGGTGGCCTGACTGGTTTCTTCTGCCATGCTGGCAATGTGTTCAATATTTTTTGCCAACACAATGCTTGCATGGCTTTGTTCTTCCAATGCTTGAAAAATCCCCTGTGCTTGTACACCAACGCTGCTAATGGTGTGTTGCAACGCTTGGATGTCCTGACATACCGCATCGGTTTGGCTACGGCCCTGTTCAAGCTTGCTGCTTGTCTCTGCCAAGGTTTGGGCGATGCTGGCAATATCATGGCGAATATCCTGCATCACGCCACTGATTTGATGGGTTGATGAAGCTGTCCGCTCGGCTAATTTACGCACCTCGTCCGCCACCACCGCAAATCCCCGCCCCTGTTCCCCTGCTCTGGCAGCTTCAATCGCTGCGTTCAAAGCCAATAAATTAGTTTGATCGGCAATATCGCGAATCAGCGTTAAGGTATGGTCGATAGCTTGTGAGCGTTGATCGAGTTGTTGGGCGCGCGTCAGTGATGTGCTCATGCTTGTGGTCACTGTCTGCATGTAGTGGGCAGTGGTGTTGAGCTGTTGCTGACTGTTATCGCTAATGGTTTGAATATGGGCAATCGCATGGTGAGTGGCATGGGCGCGTTCTTTGACTGCTTCAATACTGGCGCTTAACTCCTCAATCGCCGCTGCCGCTTGGCTGGCCGCCTCGCTTTGTTGTTGGCTCGCTGCGTGAATTTGTGTGCTACCACTGTGCAGTTGTTGAGCAGCTTGTGCCAGTTGTTGGCTGCCATATTGGCTATGGGATAACAGCTGGCGCAGGGTATTTTGCATTAAATGAATCGCCCCTGTGATGCTATCTGGCCGATGTGTACCTTGGACAGCTTGAGTTAAATCACCTTCAGCAATGCGCTGTGCAATATGTGCCACGGTATGCGGTTCACCTCCCAGTCGATGTAATAAACGCCGAATCAACACATAAGCAAATACCGAGCTAGCCAAAGCAGCTAAGCACAGTAAAAGCAAAGATAACTGGGCGTAGTGTTGGGCACTTTGTTGTGCTTGCTGAAATTCGCGTTCTGCTTCGCTGAGTTGTAAATCGACTAATTGGCTGACGATGGCAGAGACCGGTTCAATGGCGGGGTAAAGTTCATGTTCAGCAAATTGCTGTAAGCCAGCCTGATCTTGTTGCCGAATAATGTGTTGTAAACGGGTGACTGCAAGGTTGGCCCGTTGCATGGCAACAGCTAATTCACCGGCTAATCGTGCTTCTTCGGGTGTCAGTTTGGTGGCTTGGTAGTGTTGCCAATGTTCGCGAATTGCACTTTGCGCGTGCTCAATGCCACGCAGGGTATCGGCTGCGCTTAGCGTGTTGGCACGAAGTTTGTGCGTGCTGTCCACAATATCCACTGCATAGCGATCCGCAATGACTTTGAGTTGTTTGAGTGGAATAACTCGGTCTTGGTAGGTTGAGGAAAAATCTTGCAAGATGTTTTGTTGGCTAATCCGACCGGAAATGCCAATTAACATCATAAAACCCAGCAGTAACATCACCAAACAGGCTAATTTTTGCCCGGTGGAAAACTTGCCTTGCCACATACCCATGCGCTCCCTGCAACGAAACAAATCCGTCATAAAGCAATATGTATGCCCAAAGCAATAAATATGACTTTTGTTTATTTGATTTGTTGGAGAGGAAGTTGGGTGTCTACAACATCGACAAAAAACGGCAAAACACCGCCGTATGTAACACAAACCTGAACTACAATCAGCCGTTACCCTCAGCCCCACTCCCATCATGCTGCCGCTGCTCGACCCGAAGAACGATTACATCTTCAAACGTCTCTTTGCCCAATCACCCGAATTGCTGTCTGATTTGATCAACAGCATCCGCTACGATCAACCGCCAATTACCA
>NZ_JBSQVP010000074.1:0-10520 GCF_055136605.1 Aquaspirillum sp.
AAAAAACGCTCGCGGAGCGCATTCATCGTTGTAGTTGCGGGGCTGAATGCAGCCGCGACGAAAATGCGGCGCGAGTGATGTTGAATTGGGCGCTGACAGCTAGCGCCTCCGGTCAGGAACTGGCCGAGGTGGGGAGCGGTGGACGTTTCGCCGTGCTGAGCCACGAAACTCACGCTGTACCGGCGCTAGCCGGTCAGCGGGAGTAGTTCATTAGCTTAGAGAAAAGTTCAAAGGGCATAAAAAAACTGCCGCATGTTTAACGCGGCAGTTTTTAGGCTCAGTAGCGAATTAAGCGCGCTGTGTGGCAACAGCATCCTCAAGCGCCACTTGCTGATTTTTTTCGTTCACAAACAACAACTTGGGCTTGTGATCGCCTAATTCAGCCTCTTCATACTGAGCAAAGCTAGCGATAATCAAAATATCGCCCACGGCGGCACGGCGTGATGCCGAGCCATTGACCGAAATAATCCCAGATCCACGCTCCGCTTTAATAGCGTAAGTCGCAAAACGCTCACCGTTGGTCACATTCCAAATTTGAATTTCTTCAAACTCACGGATATCAGCGGCTTCTAACAAATTTTCGTCAATCGCGCACGACCCCACATAGTGCAATTCGGAATGTGTGGTGGTAACGCGATGTAATTTCGATTTCAACATGCTGCGTTGCATGGGAGGCGACTTCCTTAAATAAAAACTTCGAGATTATCAATTAAACGTGGCTTGCCAAGACGCGCCGCAGCCAATATCACCAAGCGTTTTTCACCCGCATGGGCAATTTCTAAGGTATCCGCTTGGCGAATTTCGACATAATCCACCTGCCAGCCATGAGCAACCAAATCGGCCACTGCCGTTTGCTCTAGCGAAGCATAGTCATGTTCACCGGCCAACAAAGCATCACGAATCACACACAAATTGTGATACAGCCGCGAGGCCTTGGCACGCTCTTCTGCCGTCAGGTAACCATTGCGCGACGACAGCGCCAGCCCATCTTCTGCCCGTCCAGTGTCCACCGCCACAATCTCAACTGGAATGTTTAAGTCAGCACACATGGCGCGGATGATATGTAGCTGTTGGTAGTCTTTCTTACCAAAACAAGCGGCATCAGGTTGCACAATGTTAAACAGCTTGCATACCACTGTCGCCACGCCACGGAAATGGCCCGGGCGGAAAGCGCCACACAATTCATTTTGCACATGCGGCGGTTCGACATTGAAATCTTGTTTCACCCGTGGATAGAGCTCTTGCTCATTCGGGAAAAACAAAGCATCTGCCCCCGCAGTAATCAGCTTTTGACAATCATCGTCAAACGTACGCGGATAGCTGTTGAAATCTTCGCCTTGGCCAAACTGCAGACGATTGACAAAAATACTGACAATCACCCGTGCCGCACGCTGTTTTGCCGCAGCGACTAATTTCAAATGGCCTTCGTGTAAGTTGCCCATCGTGGGCACAAAAGCCACGCTCTCTTGCTCTCGCCGCCAAGCGCGGACTTCAGCAATCGTGTGAAAAATATGCATTGGAAAAAATCTTCAGAAAACTCAGAACGACTGAACACATCACACAGCTTAAAAACTATGTTCTGCAGCAGGAAAACTACCGTCTTTCACCGCCGTCACATAAGCAGCAATCGCAGCCGGAATCGCACCTGTATCCACCATAAAATCACGCACAAAGCGCGCTTTTTTACCCGGATAGATGCCAAGCATGTCGTACACCACCAACACCTGACCACTGCAGCCAACACCAGCACCAATGCCGATGGTAGGCACTGACAGCTGTTGTGTGACTTGCTCGGCAAGGGCAGCAGGGACCATTTCCATCAAAATCAGACTTGCTCCGGCGGCTTGTAAGGCGAGGGCATCTTGCAAGAGGCGTTCCGCCCCTTCTTCACCACGGCCTTGCACCCGTACCCCTAATGTGTTCACCGATTGTGGCGTGAAACCAATATGGGCACAGACAGGAATACCACGCTCCACCAAGAAGGCAACCGTCGGCGCCATATAGGCCCAACCTTCCAGTTTGACCATCTGCGCGCCGGCTGCCATCAATGCCGCCGACGCAGCAAAAGCTTGTTGTGGGCTTTGTTGATAGGCACCAAAGGGTAAATCTGCCACCACCATCGCCCGTTGCGCACCACGCGCCACTAGACGAGTGTGATAGAGCATGTCATCAAGGCTGACTGGC
Organism: Aquaspirillum sp.; assembly: GCF_055136605.1. Classification (NCBI taxonomy): domain Bacteria; kingdom Pseudomonadati; phylum Pseudomonadota; class Betaproteobacteria; order Neisseriales; family Aquaspirillaceae; genus Aquaspirillum; species Aquaspirillum sp. The sequence goes on from NZ_JBSQVP010000074.1 coordinate 2,185, forward strand.
AAGGTTGAGTTTTGTCCTTGGATCACCATGCCGAGAGAATCGCCCACTAACAACATGTCCACGCCAGCTTCGTCCATCAGCTGGGCAAAGCTGGCATCGTAACAGGTCAACATCGCGATTTTTTCACCTGCCGCCGCCTGTTTTGCCAGGCTATGTACAGTGACTTTCATCCGCTCTCCGTTTTACCGTAGCATTATCAAATGCTCTTGTTGAAATAGCTTCTTGGCCCGCGCATCTCTTGGATACGGGCCAGCAGCAACTCGAAATCGTCGGGATTGGCGACAAAATCGATATTATCTGTATTCACGATCATCAGTGCCGCGCCATCATAGCTATGAAAATACTCGCTATAGGCCGTCACCACGGCTTTTAAATACCCATCAGGAAAATCCCGTTCATGCGGCAGCGCCCGTTGTGCAATCCGCTTGGCCAATGTCTCGGGAGAGGCTTGCAGATAAATCATTAAATCGGGCACCGGATGCATCGGCATTACCTTTTGCTGCAACGCACGATACAGAAGCCATTCTGGTTCTTCAAGCATCACTTGAGGCAAAAACACCTCGCGATTAAACGCAAAGTCGGCAATCCGTGGGATAAACGTCTCACTTTCTACCTGTGCCGTCAGTTCGCTCGCACACACACCGCGCTGTAATAAGAGGTGTAACTGATAGGGCAACGCATAGTGCCGCCGGTTTTGATAGAGGCCGGTCAGAAACGGATTTTGTTGACTGTCCTCGAGTAACAGCGACATTTGATAACGCTCGGCCAGCTTTTGTGCCAAAGCCGTTTTCCCTGCACCATGCGGGCCTTCAATGGCGATATAGCGATAGTTCATAACGGATGCTCGTGGTTTCCTTGCTCAGAATGAAAAGACATCGCAGGGCGCAAGCGCACAACGCCCAGCCGAAAAAGTTATAACGGGGTGATGTCTTGTCCTACAGCTGATTGCAAACAATTAGCCAAACATGCCGCTACCGTTTGTTGTTGTGAAGGTATCCACCAATCGGCAGCAATATCTGCCAATGGCATTAACACAAACAGACGCTCGTGCATACGTGGGTGCGGCAATGTCAATTTTTCTGTCAACATAACCGAATCGTCATACAACAGCAAATCTAAATCGAGCACCCTCGGCGCATTGGCAAAGGTACGCACACGGCCAAAGCGTTGCTCTATGGTGAGCAAGGCATCTAACAAAGCCTCTGCAGACAGCTGTGTCTCTACCCATGCCGCCGCATTCACAAAGTCGGGTTGGTCGGCATAACCAACGGGGGCAGTACGATAAAAACGAGATATGCCCCCAACGACGGTTTGTGGCAACTCAGCCAATGCCGCCACTGCCAATGTCAATTGCTGTGCTGGTTGATCGAGATTACTGCCCAAAGCAATCGCCGCTTTTGCCATTAGGCCTCCGCACTCGGTTTACGCCGCCGCCGTTGTCGTGGCCGCTTGCGTGGATGGCGTTCTTCACGAATCAACATCGATTGCTGTGTGGCTGGATCGGCAAATTGGAAGGTTTCCCACCATTGCGCCAATTCAGCATCGACTTCACCAGCCTCGGCCCGCAACACTAAGAAATCATAGCCGGCGCGGAAACGCGGATGTTCTAATAGCCGGAAAGGACGTTGGCCGCTGCGTTGTTCAAAACGCGGTTGTGTGGCCCAAATTTCGCGCATGGTGGCAGAAAAGCGGCGCGGAATCGCCAGTTGTTCATCTTGTTCGGCTTCAACATCGCTCATGGCCAAAAACAGTGCCGGTGTGGATTTTTCACCTTGCTCTTGAATCGTCTGCCAACGAACACGGACTTGATGCCACAACAAAGCTGCCAGCAAGAAACCAACCGAGACGGGTTTATCTTGTTGCACCCGCGAGTCGGTGCTTTCTAATGCCAAACGAACGAACTCATGTCCCACTTCATCATCAATGCCAATCGCATCCAGCAGCGGAAAAATACCGTGATGCAGGCCTTCGCTACGCAAACGCCGAATACAGGCGTAGGCATGGCCAGAAAACATCATCTTCAGCATTTCATCAAATAGCCGTGCCGCTGGCACATTCCGCAATAAACCCGCCAATTCAGCGATGGGCTTGCGGGTATTGTCATCAATTTCTAAACCCAACTTCGCCGACAACCGCACTGCACGCAATAAACGCACGGGGTCTTCGCGATAGCGTTGGGTTGGGTTACCAATCATCACCAGCTTTTGCTGTTTAATATCACGCACGCCGTGGTGATAGTCGATGATGGTTTCGTCAGTGGGATTAAAGAACAGCGCATTTGCGGTGAAATCACGGCGGCTAGCGTCTTCTGCCTGCGAACCGAAGACATTGTCGTGCAAAATTCGCCCTTGGGCATCGGTTACCGATTCTTGCCCACCACGAAAAGTCGTGACTTCAATCACTTCCCGTTCTAGCGTAACGTGCACAATCCGAAACCGGCGGCCAATAATGCGCGAACGGCGAAAAAGGTGATGAACCTGCTCTGGTGTGGCGTTAGTCGCGACATCAAAATCTTTTGGTGTCAGTCCCAATAAGGCATCTCGCACCGCACCGCCGACGATAAAAGCCTGAAAACCCGCTTGTTGTAAGGCAGCGACGACTTTTAGCGCTGGTGAGCTCATTTGATCGCGCCGGATACCATGTTGGGCAAACGGGATCACTTTGGGCCGAGCCTTGTGCTCACCCGCAAGGGGCAAGCGCAATACTCGGCTGATTAACTTACGAATCATGCATGTTTGCGTCGTCCTGTGTTATCACACGAGATAACCACAGCGGCGACGCTCCTCCTTACAGCACAAAATAGGGTGAAAAAATCCGTTGGGGGCTCAGTCTGGCAACAACGCCAGCAACTCAGTTAACGAAGAAACGACCTGATCGGCGGCGAGGGCATCGACATCAGCCGCGTAGCCATAGTCCACCGCCACCACCGGACAACCAGCGGCACGAGCTGCCAGCACATCGTTTTTCGAATCCCCCACCATCAGCATGGCAGCGGGGTCAAGACCAAAACCTTCGGCACACGCCAGCAATGGCGAGGGAGAGGGTTTCTTTTCGGTCAGGCTATCACCGCCCCAAACTTGTTGAAAATAGGTGGCAATCCCCACCGCTTGCAATAGTGGTTCGGTAAATTGCAAAGGCTTATTGGTAATCACGGCTAGGGGTAAACCCTTGGCGTGTAAAGCCTGCAGTGCAGCCAATACCCCCGGGTAAAGTTCGGTGTGAGCACTGACACAGGCGAGATAAGCTTCGGCAAACACCGTCATCGCCAGCGCGTGCTGCGGATGATCGTAAGGTGTTGCCTGACTATCGCCTGCCAATGTTCTCGCCACCAACATCGCCGCACCATCGCCGACAAAGCGGCGGATAGCGGCCTCGGGCAATGCCGCTAATTCAAAGTGTTGGCGCACCGCATTTGCAGCAATGGTTAAATCAGGCAAGCTATCGACCAGCGTACCGTCTAAATCAAAGGCAATTGCCTGAATTGGCATCGGGCTCATGATTATCCTTTTCTATTCCAACGCGGAAGCGGTCGATAACATAATATCGCGCAAATCTAACACCGCCGTTTCACCGAAAGCCGCATGGTGTAGCCACGCAGCAACACGCTGGGCAGCTTCAGCAGGGCTTTGTAAGCGCCCTTCTTGTTTCAAGCTGACAAATCGTTCGCGTTGTGGAAACTGTTGACTGTCTGCCGCCCGAATTTGCTTTTGCATATCGGTATCAATCACCCCCGGTGCCAACGCACAAACCCGCGCCCCTTCTTGCACCATGATTTGCTCAAGGGCGACAGTACGGGCAAATTGGTCGAGTGCGGCTTTGCTTGCACCATAGACACTCCAACCCGGATAGGGATGATGTGCTGCACCAGAGCTGATAAACAATAGCCGCCGGTCGGGAATACCGACTGTTGCACGCAAAAAAGCATCGGTCAGCTGCATCGGCGCACTGACATTCAGCGCGATGGAACGCGCCACCCAAGTGGGGTCTTGCCACTGTCCGGCAAACGCCATCGGATCAAGGGTGCCAGCATTGTGTATCAGATAACAGCGTGTACGAGGTTTGACGGCCAATTCATGCAAGGCTGCTGCCACCGTTTGAACCCCACTGGCAGTGCTTAAATCCGCCGCGATCTGCTCGGTAATTGCCCCTTTTTGCTGGGCCTGTTGTACGAGCTCTGCCGGCAACCCCTCACGAGCAATGCCGACCAATTGCCGTTCAGACGCGGCAAGGGCAGTGAATAAGGCCGCGCCCAAGCCACGCGATGCACCAGTGATGATATAAACGGCAGCGGTCATCAGGCAACCGTCGCTAACTGTGCCCGCATAGCAGCGATAGTGGCCGCATAGTCGGGGGTGTTAAAAATCGCTGAACCTGCAACAAAGGTATCTGCGCCAGCAGCGGCAATCTCGGCGATATTGTCAATCTTCACACCACCATCGACTTCTAACCAAATTTGGCGGCCAGTTTCCTGATAATAGGCGTCTAAGCGAGCGCGAACTTGGCGCAATTTACCCAAAGTGGAAGGAATGAAGCTTTGGCCACCAAACCCCGGATTCACCGACATCAACAACACCATATCAAGTTTATCCATCACATAGTCGAGGTAATGTAATGGCGTAGCAGGGTTGAAGACCAAGCCAGCACGACAGCCGTGATCGCGAATTAACGACAAGGTGCGGTCGATATGCGCCGACGCTTCCGGATGGAAGGTGATTAACCCTGCCCCAGCTTTAGCAAATTGGGCAGCCAAGGCATCCACCGGCTCTACCATCAAATGCACATCAATCGGGGTCTGCCCACAATGAGGTTTAATCGCCTCACACACAAGCGGCCCCACGGTTAAATTAGGGACGTAGTGGTTGTCCATCACATCGAAGTGGATCAGATCGGCACCTGCCGCAATCACGGTCTCCACTTCTTGCCCCAAACAGGCGAAATTGGCAGACAACAAACTGGGTGCAATACGGAAAGAAGACATGCAAACTGCTCTCAAGAAAGTGCGCCAGCTAGCACACAGTCCTTTTCCTGTGTCTAACACAGCAACATGGCTGTGTAATGGACAGGCTTCACATTCCCGACTGTATCTGGAACCCTTCCAAGTACAGCGCCGCCGTTACCGGACGGACTCACCACGGGTAGGGCAGTTAGGGTTGCCAGCCATTTCGAAGTGGTGCGGCGCGATTCTAACGCAAAAAAACAAGCGTTCGCCTATTTAATAGACGAACGCTTGCAATGTTAAATGACTAATTTTTGTGGAAAGTTTTATTTCACGATGGCTTGGCGAATTTGCTCAATGCCGGTCATATCGTCCAAAGTGGTCAAATCACCTGGATCGCGACCTTCAGCAATCGCTTGAATCGAACGGCGCAATACCTTGCCAGAACGGGTTTTTGGCAACTGGCTAACAAAGTGCACTTGTGCTGGGTTGGCAATCGCCCCCAGTTCACTGCCGACTTTGCTAATCACTTCTTTTGCCAATTCCGCACGACGGACTGGGTCATCCAAATCCGCCGGATTTTTGACCACAGCAAAGGCAACAGGCACTTGTCCCTTCAACGCATCTTGCACCCCAACCACGGCCACTTCCGCAATGGCACTGTGACCAGAAACCGCCTCTTCAATCTCGCGAGTACCAAGGCGATGGCCGGCAACGTTAATCACATCATCGGTACGGCCGAGGATGAAGTAATAGCCGTCTTCGTCTTTAATCCCCCAATCAGAGGTGGAATAGGCCAGCACATTGTTGAAAGAAGAGAAGTAAGTATCCACAAACCGCTGATCTTGTCCCCAAATGGTACTCAGGTTGCCGGGGGGCATTGGCGGCATAATCACCACCACACCTTTTTCACCCGCACCGACTTCTTCACCTGTGCCTTCGTTCAGAATTTTGACGTTATAACCATAAGCAGGGAAGCTTGGGCTACCGCTCTTAAGCGGTGTTTTTTCCACCCCTGGTACAGCGGTCAGAATTGGCCAGCCGGTTTCGGTCTGCCAATAGTTGTCGTACACCGGTACGCCGAGTTCACTGGTAATCCACGTCGAGGTTGGCTCATCCAACGGCTCGCCAGCAAGATAGAGGCCGCGCAAGGTTGAACAGTCATATTTCTTCAGATAGGCAGGGTCTTGTTTTTTCAAGACGCGCAATGCCGTCGGTGCGGTGAACATCACACTGACTTTGTATTTCTCAACGATTTGCCACCAGATACCCGGATCAGGACGAATCGGCAAGCCTTCGTAGACCACCGTTGCCATACCGGCAATGAGTGGGCCATAGACGATGTAAGAATGGCCCACCACCCAGCCAATATCCGACGTCGAGAAGAAGGTTTCACCCGGATTGCCACAGTAGATATGGCGCATCGAAGCAGCCAACGCCACCGCATAACCGCCGGTATCCCGTTGCACACCTTTCGGCTTACCGGTAGTGCCGGAGGTATAGAGGATATAACTTGGGTGGTTAGACTCTACCCATTCACAGGCTGGACGCGCATCCATGTGTTTGGCGCGCAACGTGGCGTAGTCAACATCGCGCATTTGCACAATGTCCATCTCAGGATCAAGACCACGATTGACCAATAACACACGGTCGGGCTTGTGTTCTGCCAGCTCTAAGGCTTTGTCTAACAGTGGCTTGTAAGGCACCACCTTACCGCCACGCATACCCGCGTCAGTCGAAATCACCACTTTAGGCTGAGCATCATCAATCCGTGTCGCCAAGCTATGCGAGGCAAACCCGCCGAAGACCACCGAATGAATGGCCCCTAAACGCACGGTTGCCAACATGGCAAAAATGGCTTCTGGCACCATCGGCATATAAATCAGCACGCGGTCGCCTTTGCCCACACCTAAAGTCTGCAAAATCGCTGCCGTACGGCAGACTTCTTCGTGCAGCTCGCGGAAGGTGTAGTTTTTTTCAACGCCGGTTTCTGTCGAAATATAAATTAAGGCGTTTTGGTCGGCACGGTCGGCCAAATGGCGATCGACTGCGTTATGACACAGATTGGTTTCGCCCCCGACAAACCAATCACGGAATGGGGGGTTACTGTAGTCCAAGGTGTTTTGATACGGGGTGTGCCAGTCGATCAAATTGGCTTGTTCAGCCCAGAATGATTCGGCCTGTTCAATCGACCGGCGATGAAACGCTTGGTAGCTTTCGCTCATGAAACTCTCCTCCATAAAAACGGACAAAGGTGCTTTTTTATTGGCTTGTTATATTTTTGGGGTATTAGATTATCTCGTGTTAATCCCCATTAGCAGCACCTTGACCAAGCAGTTGCTTGGTACAGCGCGAACAATACCGTTTTCATGTGGAAAAAAGCAATAGCCTAAGGCACATAATTAAAGATGGAAGCTGGCCACGTTTTGATTCAGCAGTTTTGCCAACTGTTGTAAATCCACCTTTTGGGTTTATAGTCAAATAAACCGATTTTGCCTTACCTGCCATTTTGTGCCTTTCAAGCTGTTAACCAATTGTCACTGTCTCTATATTCTATAGATTCATTGCCGTCATACTCTGTTACTTTAAACTGAGCTCCTACAGGAACCCACTCTACCTGTAATGAGTCCATGCCTCCAGCATATATTTCTGGATACTTTAGCTCTACATATACCTTGAGTTCGTCCCAACGTTCTGTTTCTACATATTTTACTATAGTTGGGTCAAAAACAATTTCTGGATATTCTGTGTTCCAAGTATACCATCCTGCCCCAAATCCTGGAGAATATACGATTCCTACTTTTCCATTTTCTATTAACTTGTTCATGTTTAACATTCTAAATCAATGTGACGACCTTTGTCTAAATCTAAACGAAGATTTCTGCTTACTCGTTCTGCTATAACTTGATCGAGTCTGCGTTCTTCAATCTTTTTGCTGTAGTCTTGTTCTCGTTGTTTTTCCAAACGTTTCTGGCAATCAGAGCCTTCACGTGTGTTTTTATGAATGCTTTGGATTTTTGAAAATCCCTCTCCGAAAACTTCACCTGATTTTTCGTCCGCATGGCTTTCATGTCGGTGAGCATTTTATCATCGACTTGGAAGTTTTTAAGAAAAGTATTAAATCCCATGGCCTGCAGCTTGGCCGTATTCTGAACCGTGTAGTTTAGACTATATTCTCTAAAGATGTTTTTTGCGAACATTTCCACCAAATATGCCGTATAATAAGTTGTATCCTGAGGTACAAAAACATCAGGAGTCACGCCTCCGCCGCCATAAACCGTACGGCCACCTTTGGTTTTAAACTTCAGTTTTTGATTGGCTTTTATGCTGTCTTTGACAAACAACTCCTTGCTAGCGTAACGTTTATGCATGTCTTCCATGTAATCCTCAGACTTGCCCA
>NZ_JBSQVP010000075.1:0-9885 GCF_055136605.1 Aquaspirillum sp.
ACGCGTAAGATCGTCGGCAGCGTCAGATGTGTATAAGAGACAGGAACACGCCCCCTTCAATGTCCTCTTTCTATGCACCGGCAACTCTGCCCGTAGCATCATGGCAGAAGCCCTATTGAATTACACCGGCAAAGGCAAATTTCATGCTTTTAGCGCCGGTAGTCAACCCGCTGGCCATATCAACCCTTTGGTGCTCGAACTGCTGAACCAACAAAAACTACCCACCGCTGATTTGCGTAGCAAAAGCTGGGATGAATTTGCCACCACCGACGCGCCAAAAATGGATTTTGTATTTACCGTGTGCGACAACGCCGCAGGCGAAGTCTGCCCAGTGTGGCCGGGACAGCCCATGACTGCACACTGGGGCATTGATGATCCAAACCGCGTTACGGGTAGCGACACCGCCCAACGTGAAGCCATTTCCGCCGCTTACCGCCAACTGAGCCGGCGCATTTCCTTGTTTATTAGCTTGCCATTCGACAAATTAGATGCAATGTCACTCAAACACCATCTAGACAACATCGGCCGCAGCTAATTTTCCTCATACCGGCCATCGGAGCAGCTACGTGCTGCTCTTTTTTATTCCACCCAATCGGTGCAGGTTTCATCAAACTGCAATCTATTGCTACAATAATTCAACCATTGTTGAAATGTTTAACAAAAAGGGGATAAAAAATGCGTGTAGGTATCAATGGTATGGGGCGGATTGGGCGTTTGGCGTTACGGGCGGCGATGGGTGCGGCAGAACGGCCACTCGACGATCCACGCGCCAACAATCGGCTTGATGTCGTCCATCTCAATGAAATCAAAGGCGGTGTTGCAACAGCCGCCCATTTGCTGGCTTTTGATAGCGTACAAGGCAAATGGCGCGAAAACATCCGCGCCGAAGGTGAAGACAGCCTGTGGATTGGTGACAAGAAATTGTCTTGGAGTGCCCATGCCACTGCGGCAGAGATTCCGTGGGGAGAGCTTGGGGTAGATGTGGTGTTGGAATGTACCGGCAAGTTTCTGACCCCAGAAACCTTGCAAGGGCATTTGGCACGCGGCGCCAAGCGGGTGATTGTTGCGGCACCGGTCAAAACCGGCAATGTGCTGAATATCGTAATGGGCATTAACCACACCCATTACAACCCAGCCACAGACACCATTGTCACCGCTGCGTCGTGCACCACCAATTGCCTTGCGCCCGTGGTAAAAGTTGTGCATGAAAATTTTGGGATTAAACACGGTCAAATCACCACCATTCACGACCCTACAAATACCAACTTAGTCGTAGATGCACCGCATAAAGACTTACGCCGCGCACGCAGTGCAATGACTAGCCTCGCCCCAACCACCACCGGCAGTGCCACCGCGATTGCACTGATTTATCCCGAGCTAAAAGGCAAATTAAATGGCCATGCAGTGCGCGCCCCCGTGTTGAATGCCTCGTTGACCGATTGTGTCTTTGAGCTCAACCGCGCTACCGATGCCGAAGAAGTGAATGCTCTATTCGCCAAAGCCGCAGCAGGCGAGTTAGCAGGGATTTTAGGCTATGAAGAACGCCCCTTAGTCAGTGTCGATTATGCACAAGATACCCGCAGTGCCATCATCGATGCACCTTCCACCCTCGTCACCGATGGTACTTTGTTAAAAGTGTATGCTTGGTACGATAACGAGATGGGCTATGCCTGCCGGATGGTAGATTTGGCTTGCTATCTGGAACAACAGGGGTTGTAAACCATGTCTCACGCTGCCCGCCACTACGCGATTGTCACCGCCGCTTATTGGGGATTTACCCTATCGGATGGCGCCTTGCGGATGTTGGTTTTATTCCATTTTTACCGCCTTGGTTATTCCCCTTTTACCCTTGCCTTTCTGTTTTTGTTGTATGAAGCCGCAGGGATTGTGGCGAATTTGATTGGTGGCTGGCTGGCAGCGCGTTTTGGCATTACTCGTATGTTAAGCATTGGATTAAGCACCCAGATACTGGGCTTTGGTTTGCTGTCTTTGCTTGATCCAACTTGGACAGCGACGCTTTCGGTGGCTTGGGTAGTGATGGCACAGGGAATCTGTGGGATTGCCAAAGACCTCACCAAAACCGCCAGCAAATCGGCCATTAAAATCACCCAATCCGCTGCTGCAACGGCCAACGACAATGGGCAATTATTTCAATGGGTGGCATGGTTCACCGGCAGTAAAAATGCTATGAAAGGCATCGGTTTTTTCCTCGGTGGGGCTTTGCTCGAAAGTTTCGGTTTTCAAGCTTCACTGTGGTTGATGGCAGGGTTGTTAGGCTGTGTCCTGATTGGTGTGGTGTTTTCTTTGCCACAGATGATGGGAAAAACGAAGGCTTCACGCTCAACCAAAGAATTTTTGGCAAAAAGCCGCGCCATCAACCTATTAGCAGCAGCACGAGTGGTGTTGTTTGGCGCACGAGATGTGTGGTTTGTGGTTGGGCTGCCAGTCTTTTTATATTCGGTCGGCTGGACTTTTAGCATGGTCGGGACATTTTTAGCCTTGTGGACCATTGCTTATGGTGTCGTGCAAGGTTTAGCACCACAGATTGTCAAACGCAGCAGTAACGGTCTGCAAACAGAAGTGCCAGCGGCACAACACTGGTCGGCCATACTGATGCTGATTCCTCTAGCGTTAGCGGTTGCTGTATGGCAAGACATTCCTGCCCTTGCATGGGTGGTGGTGATCGGATTGGGTTTGTTTGGTTTCGCCTTTGCGATCAATTCGTCAGTGCATTCTTACTTGGTGTTGGCGTATGCTGGTTCGGAAAAAGCCGCTGAAGATGTCGGTTTTTATTATGCCGCCAATGCGCTCGGTCGGTTTATCGGTACCCTGTTGTCCGGCATCTTGTATCAGTATGGCGGCCTGTCTGCTGCCTTACTTGGCTCGGCATTGATGTTACTGTTGTGTTGGCTGACAACGCTTAAATTGCCAACTCAGGCTCATTCTCATGGATAAATTGTAATGCAAGAAACTGATGTGATTGCTGGGCTCGCCGCCCTTGCTCAAGAAACTCGTTTACGGTTGTTTCGTTTATTGATTGAAACCGGCACCGAAGGGATGAAACCAACCGGCATCACGGAAAAACTCGGTTTGGCACCGTCGGCGATTTCTTTTCATCTAAAAGAATTACTTCATGCCAATCTGGTCACGGTCGAGCGACAAGGCCGCCATTTAATTTACCGCGCCGATTTAAATACCATGAATCAATTATTGGCTTATTTAACCACCAATTGCTGTCAGGGAGTGCCCTGTTTTGATTTACCTGCGGCCCGCTGTCAAAGTCCTTGTTAATCTCACCAATACTAAGAGAGAAAAAATGGGTTTATTTGAACGGTTTTTAACCCTGTGGGTCGCACTCGGTATTGCTGCTGGGGTGGCGTTGGGTTCGCTATTTCCGACTGTTTTTCAAATGATAGCAGGATGGGAATATGCGCAAGTGAATTTGGTCGTGGCTGTGTTTATTTGGGTGATGATTTACCCAATGATGATTCAAATTGATTGGTCGGCAGTAAAAGAGATCGGCAGCAAACCACAAGGCTTGTTCTTAACCTTGGTGATTAACTGGCTGGTGAAACCGTTTACGATGGCTGGTTTAGCGGTACTGTTTTTTCAATATCTGTTTGCACCGTGGGTCGATCCCACCTCAGCATCTGAATACATTGCCGGCATGATTTTACTCGGTGTCGCACCGTGTACGGCAATGGTGTTTGTGTGGAGCCAACTGGTTAAAGGCGATGCCAATTACACGCTGGTGCAGGTATCGGTCAACGATTTAATCATGGTTGTGGCGTTTGCGCCGATTGCTGCGTTTTTGCTCGGGGTCACTGATGTCACTGTGCCGTGGGAAACGCTGTTGCTTTCTACCGTCTTGTATGTGGTGTTACCTTTATTGGCTGGCATGGCAACGCGGCGGGCGCTGGCGGCGCGGGGTGGAGCGGCAATCTCAGACTTTGTCGGTCGGCTAAAACCGTTTTCGGTATTGGGTTTGATTGCAACAGTGGTCTTGCTGTTTGGTTTTCAGGCGCCAACGCTGTTAACACAACCGACAATTATTGCGCTGATCGCTATTCCGTTGTTGTTGCAGACTTATGGGATTTTCTTTTTGAGTTGGTGGGCAGCAAAACGCTTGCGGCTCGCACACGACATCGCTGGGCCAGCTTGTTTAATTGGTACGTCTAATTTTTTTGAATTAGCAGTGGCAGTTGCGATTTCGCTATTTGGTTTACAATCCGGCGCCGCCCTCGCTACGGTCGTCGGTGTATTGGTTGAAGTACCAGTGATGCTCTCACTGGTCGCTATGGTCAATGCGTGGCGGCCCAAATCGACCATTTAATTTTGTTGTCGGGTGAATATGCGGCGCATGTTCATCCAAATTCGCCTTAAAACCATGCCCTATACCCTCCATCAAGCCGTCCACCACACCTTGACCATCAAAAAAAGCCAGTTTATCGCCTGCGTTGAACCGATGGCAGACCGCCAGCAGGCACAGCAGCGCGTACAACAACTGTGGGCAGAACATCCACAAGCAGCGCATATTTGTTGGGCATTATTGGCTGGTGGGCAGTCGGCAGCGGTGGATGATGGCGTACCCAGCGGCACCGCCGGACGACCTATGCTCGATGTCTTGCGCCATCAACAACTCGATGGCGTCTTAGCCACCGTCGTCCGCTACTTTGGCGGCGTTAAACTGGGCGCCGGCGGATTGGTGCGCGCTTATACCGATAGCGTGGCACAAGCGCTATTGCAGGCGGAAAAAATCCCTGTCTTTATCCTATCCCGCCTGCAATGTGCCGTACCGTACGCTCTTGAAGGCGTGGTGCGGCGCGTTATAGCCCAACATCAATTAAGCCTCGAACAAGTCAGCCACGGCCAACAGGTGCAACTGACCTTCAGTCTCAAAAGCGAACAACGCGACAGCATCCAACAACAGCTTAACGAACTCTGCCACGGCCAAATCCTGTGGCAGGATTAGTGCAAAACACGCGGCCCAGCGAGGGTAAACGCAGGGATTTCTGCCTCAAACTGCGTGCCATCTTCGGCCAGCATCGAATACGAACCTTGCATCATCCCAACCGGCGTTTTTAAGCGTGCTCCACTCATATATTCAAAAGTCTGCCCGGGTGCTAGCTGTGGATTTTCACCAACCACCCCCGGCCCGCGCACTTCTTCTTGATGACCGTTTTCGTCAGTAATCACCCAATGCCGCGTTAACAACTTTGCCGATACCGAACCCTCATTGGTTAAACGAATACGATAGGCAAACACATATTGCTCTTTGTCAGGGTGGGAATGTTCTGTCAGATAAAACGCCTCTGGCTGAACAGCAATATGATATTTCATTTTCTCATTCATAATTTTATCCTCAGTATTGGGCTCATTTGGTCGAAAGCACCTCACATTGAGGCAACAGAAACAGCCTTCAATCTATGGCCATCTGCGATGACAAACAAGACATCAGCCCGTGCATTGCACTATGATTCGACCAATAAAAAAGTGAGATTTAGCAAATGCGTTATATTCTATGGGGATTGTTTATTACCTTGGTCTTAGCCAGCATAGGTGCGGCGGTGGTTGGGGTGTGGATGTTATCTGGTCGAGATGAAGCCCCGTTCCGTTATCAAAACTTTATCGACCGCCCACCCAAGCCGACAGAAACCCTTGCCCCCTCCGGTGCCGTGCAACCACGGTTACATACCATTGAACCCACACCCACCGCCTCCGCCATTGCATTAAATGAGCTATCCTCTCTTGCCGAACCTTCGACACAAGGAAATTGATGATGCAATCGGCCCGCGTGAGCTGTTTAGCTGTCCACCGTGTAGGCAATCCCACCCGCCAAGAAGCCTTATTGCTGTCCGACCGCAGCGCCAGCGTCAGCCCTGCAGTGGAAAAACTGATTTTAGAAGGCTATCTACACGGGATTTATGATAGCAAACGGCAATATCAGTTTATCCACCCCATTCATCTGCAACACAATGTGCTGTACACCCTTTCGCGGCAGTTTTTCCGCGAAGAAATCGACTTTTTAACCCTCTCACGCCAAATCGCACAACATCTCTATCAACAATCACAGCATCCCAAAATCAGCGAAGGCGATGTGTTGGTGATTCTGTTTGAAGGTTTAGGTGACGAGGGCGAGACACGCGGGATTGGCATTTTCAAAGCCGAAGTTCGCGATGAGTTTCTCACCATCATCGATCAACACGGCGTTTTAGACCTAGCCCACGCCTCGGGTATTAACCCACGCTTGATTGATAAAGGGGCCTTGTTACTGGAAAGCAGCCCCACGGTATATGCGCTAGATCGCTTTGGTAAAGAAAGCCAATTCTGGGTTGAGGCATTTTTACAAGCGTTGCGCGTCCCCGACAGCCAATCGAGCAGCAAAATGCTGACCGAGGTAATTACAGAATTGGCCGACACTTTGCCTGACCCACAACAGCAACAACAGTTCAAAGACGATGTGCTGGGGTTGTGCGAATCACAAGAAGCGGTGTCGATTGCCAGTATGAGCGAGGTGGTGGAAAAATTTGTGCCACGGCAAACACTGCAAGACACCCTCGACCATGCCGCAGAAAGCTACGGCTTTGCCCTCGATACCACCCAAACCGTCCCCACTCAAGCAGTACAAAAACGGTTACAACGCCAATGGAGCCGCATTGGTATTGGACAAGGCATCAGCATTCTGTTGCCGTCAGATTTGCATTTTATTGGTGTTGAACAGCAAGAGTTAGCCAATGGTGAGCTGACTTTCTTGCTGCGTGTTGAACGAAAACAAGGAGCGTGAGCCATGTTAACCACCCTCGTTTCTGCTTCACAACTGGCCGCCCTTGCCAGCGATAACATCGTTATCCTCGATTGTCGCCACAGTCTGGCCGATCCACGATACGGTGAACAAGCGTATGCCTTTGCTCATATCCACGGTGCACATTTTGTGCATCTCGACCGCGATTTGTCAGGGCCCTGCACCGGAAAAAATGGCCGCCACCCCTTACCGGATATTGGCCGCCTCGCCAGCTTATTCGGTCGTATCGGCATCACCGCCGATAAACAAGTGATTGCCTATGACGATGCAGGCGGTATGTTTGCTGCCCGCGCATGGTGGTTGTTGCGCTGGTTGGGACATGAAGCTGTAGCCGTGTTGGATGGGGGTTGGCAAGCATGGCAACAGGCACAAGGCCAAATTGATGGCCTACAACCCAGCCGCAACGGCAGCCAATTTTTATTGCGTCCCGCACTGGAGCAGGTGGTCAACGCCGCCACGGTGTTACAGCAGTTATCGCAGCCTGATTTATGTTTGATTGATGCCCGCGCCCCCAACCGTTTTGCTGGCCAAGATGAGACATTAGACCCTGTTGGCGGCCATATTCCCGGGGCAAAAAATCGCTTCTTTCAACACAATCTCAATGCCGACGGGACATTTAAGCCGCTGTCACAGCTACGTGATGAATGGCAAACCTATCTCACACCACAGACCGCCAAACAAGCGATTCACCAATGCGGTTCTGGTGTCACCGCCTGCCATAACTTATTGGCACTGGCGCATCTTGGTTGGCACGGTGGACGACTGTATGCCGGTTCGTGGAGCGAATGGTGCAGCGAACCAAGCCGCCCCATCGCCACCGGAGCAGCGGCTTAAAACCCCGCGACTACCCCCTCACGGCGGGGGTCTGCCCCGCCAATCAATCGACCATCGGCTTGTTTGGCAATAATCGACAAGCCGCTGGTCATCGGCAACAGCTTCACACTGTGACCGCGTTGTTGTAGCGCCTCGGTCAGGTTGTCTAAGCCTTGCCCTTGTTCCAACTCAGTGGCGGCATTGCGGCTGCCATAATGCGGTAAATTTGCTGCCGCTTGCGGTGTTAAACGCCAATCGGTCAAGGCCAAGATGGCTTTTGCCACATAAGGAATAATCAAGCTGCCGCCGGGTGAACCCACAGCCATCACCGCTTCACCCTGTCGATTGAATAACAGCGTCGGCGCCATGCTGCTGCGTGGACGTTTGCCGCCCTCAAGACGATTCGCCACTGGCACACCCTCTTTTTCTGGCAAGAAGGAAAAGTCGGTGAGTTGATTGTTCAATAAGAAGCCTCGCACCATAATACGACTGCCAAACGCATCCTCAATCGAGCTGGTCATCGATGCCACGCCACCTTCAGCATCAAACGCCACCAAATGCGTGGTCGAGGGCAAATCGGCGGAATGGTTTTCTGCTTGTGCGGTTTTCACTCCAGCAGGTTGACCGGCAGGCTGACTGCCGTGGCTACGCACTGGGTCAATTCGTTGACTGCGTAGCGCCAAGTACACCGGGTCTAATAAAGCCTGTTGCGGCACAGCGACAAAATCGGGATCGGCAAGATAACGCTCACGGTCGGCAAAGGCTAAACGCCCTGCTTCACTGAATAGATGCACGGCCTCTACTGACACAGGGGAAAGCTTGGCCATCTCAAACCGCGACAGCACACCCAACATTTGCAATACCGCAACCCCACCGGAGCTGGGCGCAGGCATTCCACATACGTTCCATTGCCGGTAAGGGGCACACAGCGGAGAACGGATTTTGGCTTGATACTGTGCCAAATCTTGCAACGACAAATCCCCAGCTTTGGCGTGATTTTTCACAGCGGCGACCATATCACGCGCCACCTCACCTTGATAAAACCCTTGAGGCCCATGTGCGGCAATCCGACGCAAGGTGTCGGCATACGCCGGATTGCGTAACAACGTCCCCACCGGATGGGGTTGTCCCTCGGCAGTGAAGAAATAAGCACGCGCAGCAGGGTCTTGCTGTAGGCGGGTTTCTTTGCTCAACAGGGTATGCAAGCGTGGCGATACCGGAAAACCGGCCTCGGCTAAACGAATCGCGGGTTCAGCCAACTTAGCCCACGGCAATTTACCTTGCCGCTGATGCGCGGCATACAACATCGCCACCAAACCCGGCGTTCCAACGGCTTGGCCACTGGCAACTGCCTCAGCAAACGGCATCGGCTGACCATTGGCTTGTAAAAACCGCTGGGGTGTTGCGCTGGCAGGGGCAGTCTCGCGGCCATCCCATGCCGTCAACCCTTCACGCAGATGATGTGATAACAAAAAACCGCCGCCCCCGATACCGGAAGATTGCGGTTCAACCAAGCCCAACACCCATTGCGCGGCAATCACCGCATCTACCGCACTGCCACCTTGTTGCAAAATGGTTTTTCCCACTTCACTGGCCAAGGGATGGGCGGTAACAATCATGGCCTTTTCGGCCACGATAGCGGCTGATTTTTCTACACGACCGCTGGCAGCCTCGGGCGGCGGTGAAACATCCGCCAAGGCCCATGAAGACAATACACAACTCAATAACACCAGTAATTTTTTATATTGCATTCGATCACATCCTCAATTTATTTGTCGCTGTTGGTTTCGTTTGTTGGTTTGGTTTGGCAACGCAACAGCCATTCATGCCCATCACGGCCAGCAATCAGATAACTTTCATGGCCTTGACCAAGCCGCTCCCCTTCGACTAAACGCGCTTCCCATTCTGTCCCCCGATAACGTACCCGTGCGTGCTGTTCATCGCGCCACAACACCACCTGCACCGGGCTTGTTTTCAATGACGATGCTTTGACCCATGTTCTCGCCCAACTTTTGCGCTACGGTGCGTGCCGTTAAATCGGCAACCCCACCTGCACCAAAGGGCACCACGATTTTGATCGGCCGATTGGGCCAGTCCTGTGCCAAAGCCGCTCCACCCAGGGCCGATGTGATGGCACAGACCAGTAGAGCCGTCCATTTCGAAAAAGTCATGAGGCAGTCCTTCCTTGCTTTGCGTTGAGCGCGTGCGCTTTGTTGAACTTATTTGATTATTGGGTAAATCCTGGCGTCCCAAGACCTGTCTCTTATACA
>NZ_JBSQVP010000076.1:0-9527 GCF_055136605.1 Aquaspirillum sp.
AACCGGTTCGTCTTCCCCACGCCCGTGGGGATGTTTCCATTGGGCGAGCCCTCTGCGACTATCGTACAGCGTCTTCCCCACGCCCGTGGGGGTGTTTCTCCACTCAGATTCACGCCACCCGAAAGCCGGCCGTCTTCCCCACGCCCGTGGAGGTGTTTCTAAGTACCTTGGAAACAATGCGCTACCGGCTGGGTCTTCCCCACGCCCGTGGAGGTGTTTCTACGTCATACCTTGCTTACTTTTTCGCGTAAAATAATAGGGTTTTATGGTGAATGTAATATGTGGCAATGTTGTCGTGGCGATTTGTCCAATTCGTAAAGGCTAAATAAAATGTCTATTGCTTCTCTCAAACAAATTTCTTTATTTTCTATTCTTGATGATCAGCAACTGTTGATAGAAATTGATAGTCATATCACCACTGCCAACTTTATGGCGGGGGAGGTGATTATTCGACAGGGAGAGGACGGCGATTGTTTGTATATGATTCAGCAAGGACAGGTCGAGGTGATACTCGAACATCCTTCAACAGGCACACAGCGACTCGCCGAGTTAACACAGGGCGATTATTTTGGTGAGATTGCTTTGTTAAAAGTGGTGAAGCGCACGGCGACAGTGCGTGCTCTGACGGATTGCCATGTATTGATGTTGCAACGACAACATTTGCAAACCGTCTTAGAGAAATGTCCCGCTTTGCGTGAACAATTAGAAAAAACCTACACCGCACGAGCCGCTAATCACTGCTTGTAGCGACTTTTTGCTGTTCACCCGAGCGATGGCGTACCTACGAACATAGCCGTATTCACGCTCAATGCAATTTAGGCCGCACAGGCGCGTAAATCGCGTAGATATTCAATGTCGAGTCGCGCTTGGCGGCGTTTGGCTTCGGCGAGGCTAATTGGCTGAAAAACATGTTGCTTACCGCCCGCCCGCCATGCAGAAATCTCAGCATTGAGAATACGACGTTCGGTTGGGGTCATCGCTCTTTTTTTCATGATGTGCTACTCCTCGTTCTGCAAAACCTATTGATTGGCCATTAGGACACAAGCAATATCAGACACCAGACCACACGTGCAGTACCGGCAACTATTTAGACAGATTCAGACGCAACTAATTTCCTGCTTTTGTTACTTTAGTGACGTTTTTACCACTAAAGGCATGACTTAATTGATGGGCGACATGATAACCCGCCCCTTGTACAAGCAATAACATCACCGCAAGACCGACTAATGCTTTTATTTTAGTTTTTTTCATCTTCACCTCAACACCCCTTTGTTGATCATGAACGTCTTTTTGATGGCGGGGTTAGCTTGCGGTAGCTGCATTACAGCATGATGTTACTTCGATGAGCGCAATATGTCGGCAAAAAAATCCCCGCACGAGGCGGGGACGGGGATTACCAGAATTGATACCACGGCACATCGCGGGGCTGCCAATCTTGTGTGAGATAGCGACTATTGGGGTAGTTTTTTGCTAACACACGCTTGGCATCATCGCGCAGCTGGGTTTGGCCGAGGGCATCGTAACCAGACACCATAATCGCCAGCGATTCTTCGACATACTCGGTGCTTGAAAATTCTTTAATCACTTGTTGAGCGCGGTTGATCGCTGCCACATACGCCTTGCGCTTCATATAGTGACGCGCCACATAGAGCTCGTTTTCTGCCAAGCCTTTGACCAAATCGCCCATTTTCTTCGTGGCATCAGCACTGTATTTGCTGTCTGGGAAGCGTTTGACCAATTCACTAAAGGCAAGGAAGGCTTCACGGGCCGATTTTGGGTCACGCTCGGCGCGATCTTGGCCGGTAAAGCGGGCAAAAATCCCGCCATCGTCGTTGTAATTGACCAATCCCTTGAGGTAATACATGTAATCTAAATTGGGATGTGCTGGATAGAGCTTCATGAAGCGGTCGATGGCGGCGAGGGCTAAAGCCGGCTCTTGCTCTTTGTAATGGGCATAGGCAAGGTCCATTTGCGCTTGTTGTGCAAAGCGACCGTAGGGGTAGCGTGCCTCCAAAGTTTCATAGAGTTGGATGGAACGGGTATAATTGCTGCTGTTCAGCTCTTCCCGCGCTTCATAATACAGGCGCTCGACTGGCCAGCCTCGGGTTTCATCTTTTGGCTCGGTAGTGGTCGAGCATGCGGCTAATGATGCCGCCATCAGCATTCCTACAACGAATCGTTTCATGACAGATCCCATTGATAATCCGGTCGATTATAACGACTTCTCTAGCCCCCGTGTCGTGGAAATCCCAACTGACCTCGGCGGACAACGTATAGATCAAGCCTTAGCTGCCTTGTTGACCGACTACTCACGCAGTCGATTACAACAATGGATTAAGGATGGCTTTGTATTGATGAACGGCACGCCGGTCAATAGCAAAACCAAAATTTATGGTGGAGAGAAGCTCGAAGTCTTCGAACAACTGACCCCCGAAGAGGCCGCTTTTGCCCCAGAAGCGATGCCGCTGAATATTGTGTATGAAGATGACGCCATTTTGGTGATCGATAAACCAGTGGGCTTGGTGGTGCATCCTGCTGCTGGCAATTGGTCGGGGACTTTGCTTAACGGCCTGCTGCATTACTTGCCCTCGTTGCGCCATATTCCCCGCGCTGGCATTGTCCACCGCCTCGATAAAGAAACCAGTGGCCTGATGGTGGTGGCCAAAACTTTGGCGGCCCAAACCGATTTGGTGCGGCAATTACAAGCCAGAACGGTCAAGCGTGTGTATCGTGCTATTGCCGATGGTAAGGTGGCATACGATGGCGTAATTGATGAGCCGATTGGTCGCGATCCCCACCAACGGCAGAAAATGGCGGTGGTGCGGTTTGGCGGTAAACCTGCTGTGACGCATGTGAAGGTATTAGAACGGTTTGACTACCATACTTATATCGAATGCCGTCTTGAAACAGGCCGTACGCATCAAATCCGAGTGCACATGAAACAAGCCGGTCATCCTTTGGCTGGCGATGCGTTATATGGCAATCCTCGCTATAAAATCCCAGAAGACTTGGCCTTGGCAGTGAAAAAACTGGGCCGACAAGCCCTCCATGCGGCGGTGTTAGGCTTGATTCATCCCACCACAGGCGAGGCAATGAGTTGGAAATCACGCTTGCCAGAAGATGTCCGTGAGCTATTAGCCGTGTTGCGTGAACATCAGTTCACCCTCAATCCTGCTTACCAAGCGGATGAGGATGACATCGACGATGGGGATGATGGCGATTGGGAAGTGATCTACACCCGAGAATGATGTGGAGTCACTGAGATCAGTACGCGCACCCACTGTGTAATACAGCGTGGTGCGCGCGCTCTGGATGAGTAAAGGCTGGGTTCAGTCTTTAAACATGCGGAAGCCACTGATCATGGTGGAAACCATGCTTTGCTTAGACATAATGTCTTCGCGAATCGCGGCATAGACATGAATCATTACAAACACCAAAATGGCCCACATACCAAGGCGGTGCCAGCTGTGAACATCTATGCTATTGCCAAAAGCAACGATGACCCAATGAAAGGCGCTGTGCGCCCAGCTGCCTTCGCCGGTGCCTTCACCATACAGCGCAAAGCCAGTGAAACACATAAACACCGTTGCCCAGATAAAACTGGCCATCGCGATTTGCCCGACAGGGTTGTGTCCGATGTATTTTTTCGGATAGCGTTCAATGAACAAATACCAGCGAATCTCAAAGAAAAATTCACTCCACCATGCCTTATCCCAAATTGGCACCAAGATAATTTCACGGGCATGGTGATTGCCCACTATCGCCCAATACAACCGCCCAACCAAACCAATTGCCAACACATAGCCTGCGGCAAAGTGGGCAAAGCGTAGGTAACCCATCAGATATTGAAACGTTGCTTCGCCGCCTGTGCTGGGTAGTGGTTGACCAATGAAATAGCCTGTAACCGATAAAATCACAATACAGGCAACTGTCACCCAATGCCACAGCCGCACTGGGGCTTCATAGACATATACCGATGTGACTTTACGCCCCAGCCCCTGTGGTGCATTGCCGTCAAATCCATAGCTTTTCATGGTTAGCCCCTAGCGCACTTGTACGCGAACCAACTCGCCACCGTCATCCCCTATTACATGGGTAGAACAGGCTAAGCATGGATCGAAACTGTGTAAGGTACGCAAAATTTCTAACGGCTGATCGGCGATAGCCATTTTGGTGCCCAATAACGAGGCCTCATACGCACCGATCTGTCCCTTGTTATCACGTGGGCCTGCATTCCATGTGGTTGGTACCACACATTGATAGCTCTCGATTTTGGTGTCTTTGATCTTGAGCCAATGCCCTAATGCACCGCGTGGTGCTTCGGTAAAGCCCACCCCTTTGACCTCTTTCGGCCATGTGCTTGGATCCCATTTCTCGACGTTGGCAGTGCTGGAATCACCATTTTTGATGTTGCTGATCAATTGATCGTAGAAGCGTGACATCTGCTTGGCTGCCCACACTGCTTCAATCGCACGTGCAGCTGTCCGACCATTGGTCGAGAACATGGCTTCGAGAGGGGCATTAAAATGCTTGAGCAGGGCATCAACAGGTTCTTTGAACTCGGGCTTGTTTTGATGATAACCAATGAGATACCGTGCCAGCGGCCCCACTTCCATCGCATGACCTTTCCAGCGTGGGGACTTAATCCACGAATACTTCGCCGATTCATCCAGCGATTCAATCTTGGTTTTTGTTCCCTTGTGGTTAGGGCCAAGCTCGAATTTCGGTTCGGTAATGCCATCAAAGGGATGCAATCCTTTTTGGTCATCCCCATAGCTATACCAACTATGGGTCACAAATTCTTGAATCTCATCAGGTGCATACAAATCAACTGGATGAATTTCATTGAATTTGCCATTGATAATGGCGCCACGCGGCAACAGCAAATTGCTGGCGCGATGATCGTTGGCCTGATCGGGGAAATCGCCATAAGACAGTAGGCTTTGGCTAGCCAATCCACCGCCAATTTTGAACCACTCTGGATAGAATCCTGCAATAGCGATTACATCTGGCACATACACTTGTTCACAGAACTCGATACTGCGGTCGATGATTTGTTTAACCAGATTCAGGCGTTCCATATTCACTGCGCCAACAGCACCTGTGTCATGAACATTGATCGCACACGGCATCCCCCCGACTAGCCAGTTTGGGTGTGGGTTTTTGCCGCCGAAAATGGTGTGAATTTTGACGATTTCTTTTTGGAAATCTAACGCTTCTAAGTAGTGTGCCACCGCCATTAAGTTGGCTTCTGGCGGTAGCTTCATGGCTGGGTGTCCCCAATAACCATTGCGGAACGGGCCAAGTTGACCAGATTCAACAAAACGCTTTAACCGCGTTTGTAAATCATGAAAATAACCCGGGCTTGAGAGTGGCCATTTAGAAATGCTTTGTGCCAGTTCGCTGGTGCGCTTTGGATCTGCCTTTAATGCAGAGACGACATCGACCCAATCTAAGGCGTGCAAATGGTAGTAATGCACTAAATGGTCGTGCACATACAACGCAGCCTGCATTAAATTGCGAATTAAGTTGGCGTTGGCTGGAATGTCAATTTTTAGGGCATCTTCGACGGCTCGCACTGAGGTAAGGGCATGAGTGCCGGTACAGACGCCACAGATGCGCTCTACAAAGGCCCACGCATCGCGTGGATCACGGCCTTTTAAAATCACTTCCAAACCACGCCACATCGTCCCCGTCGAGACGGCATTTGCAATCACATTATTGCTGTCGAGGTTCACTTCACAACGCAGATGGCCTTCAATACGGGTCACTGGATCAACCACCACCCGCCGGCCGCTGTTGTCTAGCGTAAAGCCTTGAGTTTGATAAGCGGCCATTATGCTTTCTCCTTCTGCTGTGCTGTTGCCTCTAGCGGTTTCAGGTCTTGTTTTTTCAACACCGTGCTCTTGATTGCACTGACTGCCGCATGTGCTGCAATCGCTGCCCCAACGCCACCGGCGACTGTCATCCCAATCTGATCGGCGGTTGATTCAATGCCAAATTGTGGGATATTGGTAACGCGGTCGTAGAACGAGCCTTTATCCCAGAATCCATCTTCTGAACAGCCGATACAGCCATGACCCGATTGCACCGGCCAACTTACCCCACCATTCCAGCGCACAGTAGAACAGGCATTGTAGGTGGTTGGGCCCTTACAGCCGACTTTGTATAAGCAATAGCCCAGTCGTGCGCCTTCATCATCCCAGGTTTCGACAAATTGTCCGGCATCGAAGTGGGGGCGGCGATAACATTTATCGTGGATCCGTTGGCCATAGAACATCTTAGGGCGGCCTTGGCGATCCAATTCGGGAATGCGATCAAAGGTGACAAGATAGGTAATAACCGCTGCCATCACTTCTGGAATAGGAGGACAGCCCGGGACTTTAATAATCGGCTTGTCTAAAATCACTTGGTGGATGGGGGTCGCCCGTGTTGGGTTGGGTTTTGCCGCTTGCACACAGCCCCAACTGGCACAAGAACCCCATGCAATTAAGGCTTTAGCATCAGCAGAAACACGTTTGAGCTTTTCAACGAACGGTTCACCACCGGGGAAGCAATACATACCATCTTCATTCAAGGGTGGGTTGCCTTCGACAGCAACAATGTATTGTCCCTTATATTTTTCAACAATTTCTTCCAAGATGGCTTCGGCTTGATGCCCTGCCGCTGCCATAATTGTGTCGTCATAGTCGAGTGAAATCAGCGACAAAATCGCGTCTTTGGCCAAGGGATGGGCTGAACGGATAAACGACTCGGTACAACAGGTACATTCCAAACCATGCAACCAGATCACTGGCATTCTGGGTTTGGTTTCGAGGGCATGGGCAATTCGAGGCACCATGGTTGACCCTAAGCCCATGGCAGTTGCGGTGAGGCTACAGAATTTTAAAAAGGTACGACGGGTGACGCCTTGCCGACGCATCGCTTGATAGAACGTTTCCATGATCAGGCCTTTGTGACGAAGTCGAGTTACAGAGCGCTACCAAATAACCACAGACCACTGGCAGCAATGGCGATACCTGCGGTACGCAATAACGCGCCGGCTTTCCGTAACAGCGTTTCACCAGCAAACCAACCTGCGGTATGTAAGGCTGAGGTGGCAATCACAAACCCAACCATATAGAGCCAGAGTGTGCCAGAGGGGGCTTCGGCACCGTGGGCATGACCATGACTCAAGGCAAACAAGGCGATTAAAGGTAAGGCAATCTGAGGGGCGACTGTGCGATGACTTGCAACCATCAAACCCAAAATCAGAACTGATAAGGCAATAGTCGATTCGACAGCAGGCAGGGTCAACTCAGCTGCACCAAGTAATGCGCCGATGAGCATTGATAACACAAAGGTGACAGGGGCAAGCCACCGTTGTGTGCCTTGTTGTTTGGCGGCCCAAAGCCCAACTGCAATCATAGCAAGGAGGTGATCAAAACCGCCAACGGGGTGAGCCAAACCAGATAAGAAACTGAAGCTATCCTGATGACCTGTGTGGGCTGCGGCAGGCAGGGCGAGGGTGCTAAGGCAGATAGCACTAAGTAAACGGGTGCGATTCATAGCGTCTCCGAGATGTTGTTATGGTCACGCCAGTGCTGGCGCGCTGACGTCAGCGCGACACAAAAATCGTGCCAGTCAACACTCGGAGGCAAAGGTGAGCTAAGTGATTGTTTTTGTGAGTGGATGAAAAAAACAGAGTGTGCTTGATGATGGATGCTGAAATTTTACTATCCATCAGATTGGATGCTTACTTATCAGTTTTGCAATCGTGGTAAACGTAAACTGAAATAAGCCCCCCCTTCAGTGCGGTTACCTGCTGTAAGTTGGCCTCCATGTTTTTCCACGATGCTGTAGCTGATCGAGAGCCCTAGACCCGTGCCTTTACCCACCGGTTTAGTGGTAAAAAAAGGATCAAAAATTTTTGCTAAGTCGGCGGTGGCAATCCCTGTGCCATTGTCTGCTAAGGTAAAGACGGCTTGGTCAGTGTCTTGTGACAGTGTCAATTCCAACTGGGGGTGTGGTACAGTTTCAACCGCATCGAACGCGTTTTGAATTAAATTGACTAGCACTTGTTGTAATTGATTGGCCGAACCCGAGACCCAACAGGCTTCAGCTAAGCCAACTTCTTGCACTGTCACTCGATGTGGCATGGCTTGAACCACCCAATGCAAAGCTTGTTGAATACATTCGGCCAAATTGACTGGTTGTTGTATATCGGTTTCAACAGCAGAAAAACGTTTTAACGCATCTACAATGGCACTGCTGCGCTGTGCGCCCTCAAGTAAACCTTCGGTAAGAGACGGTAGGTCAGCCAATAAACGGTCAATTTTTAGTTGTTGGCGTAATAACTGCAAATCATGGTCATGGCACTGTTGATGCACGGCAGCGAGATAGCGTTGTAGCTTTTGTGCATAGCGTTGCATCGCATAGCTATTACCCATGACAAAACTGATGGGATTGTTCAACTCATGTGCCACCCCTGCGACTAAACGACCCAAAGACGCCATTTTCTCTGCTTGAATGAGCTGGGCTTGTGCGGCTTGTAGTGCTTGATGGGCCTGTTTTAGCTCAGCATATGCACGTTTTAATTCACCCATTGGCCGCCCCACAGCAACGAAACCACTGTAACGATGTTGGCCATCGAACAGTGCGCTGATATTCCATGTCACGGGGACTGTGTTGCCGTTTTGACAAAAAATATTCAAATCAAGGTCGCTCACCTCTGGTTGAGTGGGGGGGAGCTGTTGTTGTAATTGTGGTTGTTGTTGTGGGTAGGCAATTAAATTAAGTAGGTTTTCCCCGATCAGTCCTGTTTCACTGCGTCCTGTCAATTCGGTCATCGCACGGTTCACTTGTTTGACATAACCCAAGGCGTCACAGACCACCATCACATCCGTCATCGCGGCGAGGATTCCTTCCGTAAACTGATGTGCTTCAGCCAGTTCGCGGTGTTTGGTCTCTAAGGTTTCTTGAGAAGTGACCAACTCGGTATACACCTCGTCCATGCGCCGAATCACATCAATCCATGCTTCTTCTGCTAAGGCTTGGCCAGTGCGTTCAATTTCACTTTGAGATGCGCTCATGGGTCTCCCTAATTTGATTTGGAGGCAGGTAAAGTTTCCCACTCAAACCCCACCACATTCCGCTGTTCGCGGCTAAACTCAATCCCGATTAAGTGAATCGGCTCACCTCGGCTGCGGTATTTCTCGGTGTACCCTCGGTCTTGTAGTTGTTGTAAGGCTTTGCCTTGTGGTGTCGCTTCAACGACTTTGAATTCAAACAAATAGACTTGTTGGTTAAACAACACCGCCATGTCAATACGGCCTTTGTTGGTGATGTCTTCAAGGCGGATATCTAAGCCAAGGGCAGCGAAGTAACTGTAGAACACGCTGGCGTAGTAGCCTTCGTATTGGGCCATGGCGTTGTTGCGTTGCCAGTCATAGGGAATGCTAGCGAATAAAGCGTGCAGCAGCGTTTCGAGCTTGGAAACATCCGCTTTGCTGAGCAACCGATATAACTGTCCGGTGTATTGATGTGGC
>NZ_JBSQVP010000077.1:0-9048 GCF_055136605.1 Aquaspirillum sp.
CGACCGCCTCCAACTGGCCCCAACGGCATTAAAGAATTGGGTCGATCTGTTTGAACACTGGCAGGAGCAACACATCATGGCACAGCTGACACACACACCAGTAATGACTGTTTTGCAATCCTTAGAGCAAATGAGCCAAACCAAGGAAGAACGGTTACGGGCATTGGCACGCGAACGTGCGGTCTGGGATTACAACACCGACATCATTACTGCGCGGGAAGAGGGTTTAGAAGAAGGTATTCAAAAAGGTTTGGAAAAAGGCATACAAAAAGGTCGCGAGCAAGGCCGCGAAGAAGGCATGAAAATATTCCTCCGCAGTATGATTGAAACAAAATTTGGTCAACCATTACCAGATTGGGTGTTGTCGCGGTTACGGGCTGCGACGCCGGAGCAGTTGCAGCAGTGGGGAGTATCGTTAACGCAGGCGCAGCGGTTAGAGGATATTTTCGAGGGTTAGATTGGTAGGGTAGATGAGGTGGTGGGCACAGCGGTGCCCACCCTACTAGGCTAGGCTTGCACCACCTCATCGAGCCAAGGCAAATCTATGCCCAACACCTGCTTGTATAAATACAAAAGTGCCGCCTTGGCTTGGTTTTGCGTGGAGGCCGCTACCTGCCGCTCCACGGCCAGATAGCTCAAGAAAGCCTCTACCTCGGCGGCTCCCATCTCCTGTGGATGCCGTTTTTTATGAAACAAAATGAAACGCCGCGCCCAATCCACATAGGCTTGCTCGGTGCGAATGCTGTAATGCTGCGTGCGAAGATGAATACGCATGCGCTCCAGCAGTTTGGGCTGGTGTGTGGCATCGGTGTTGGGGGTGTAGGGTAAGACTGGCATCCGCAAAAATTTAGGTTTGCCTAAACGGCTGGCTGACTATTGAATTTTTCCTGTAGATGGGGCAGGATGATGACATTTTATCCGACTGCTGGTCAACGTGGGGCAGTCGTCTAATCCTAGTTAGGCTTTTTCATCACAAAGATCATCGTATGTCACAAGGAAAGCCCAGAAAACCTAATGGAGTCACGATTGACTCCATTGACGCCCACAACCCAGTTCAAACAGAAGCTAACTGGGTCACGGTGGCAAAGGCATTTAACCCTCTTGGTTTCGTAGCGGAGGCATATGCCAGAACCTTAGCCTATCGCCTTGAAACCAAACGCCTTGACGCAGAGATGCAACGAGTAAAGGCGCAAGCAGGCGTAATTCATGATGCCCTAGATAAAACTTACAAATTAAAAATGGAAGAGCTATCTCAGAGGCGTCTTGAAATTGATCGATTTTATGACACGGTTCAAGGCGAGTTGAAATTGCTTCACATTGAAAGAATGCAGGTATTAAAAATGGCCGAACGCGCGTCGCAGATGGCTCTTTCCAGTAAGACCTCGTCCGAACATAAAATAATCTACAAAGATATGGCAACTGAGCTTATTTCACAACTTTCTGCTTTTGGCGGCAAGGCAAATGAAAGTTTGGATGTTCTTGTGAAAAGTTTGCCTCCCATTTCAATGCCAGATCGTTTGCTTTCTTACGGAGATTAACCATGTTTTGGGTAATCGCCCCGATCGTAGCCGTTGGAGTTGTGGCGGCAATCATGTCGTCGGCATCCGAAGGAGAAAGAACCGCACGCAGAAATTGGGAGTCAAAACGCGAGGAAGTCAAAAAGACTGTCGAAGAACATCGAAAAAACATTGAAACTCATCTTAAACAGGCGCAACAATCTTATGATTTTCATTTTTTAACTGATCTTCATTTTTCTTCTCACAGGGTTGCTGATAGTGCATACAAACTTCTAAATGACGCCAGAGACTCTTTTGGCGCCATAATCAGAATTCTTAATCAAGCATTCACAAAGAAAAATGAACTGAAATCAAAATTAGAAACTTCAACCCGAGAACAGAAGAATGAACACTTAGCAGAAATCAGATCATTGAGTGATTTTATAGGCAAGGTTTTAGAGGACAAGAAAACAATGGAGTCGCAAAGAGATGCTCTACTCGCAGAGGTAAAGCGTCTGAATGCGCAAACAGCAGAATTAAAAGCGGCAATTCGTGACCGTTGTGGAGAAAAAGGGAGAGACTGGTATCAACGTCTTGAACAAAGAGCCCAAGCAAATAGATTACGCCGAGGAAAATAGTTTATATCTTTCACTCGCTTATTGACCTAACATTGCGCTCAACCCGGACGCCTTTGGCGCCGGTTAGCTGGGACGTTAGCCCTTTCTTTGGATCACCGAACATGTCAACCACGATACTTCTTGGCTACCCCCTTCATTCGTTAGCAAGCTGGCGTAGTTTTGTTGGATTGCCGGTATTTGGCAACCCAACAAAACCGACTAAACTTCGTCGTTCTTAACCTCGGACTGAACTCGAGGCTTTCCACACATAGGGTTACATACCGTTTAATCATGGGGGGAATGATGATTCATTTTGCTGTAGGCGAGTCGGATTTGGGGATGGTTGCCGTGGCAGCTAGCCAACAGGGGGTTTGTGCCATTGTGCTAGGGGAAGATCGAGCGCAACTTATCAACGAACTACAACATTATTT
The DNA here is from genome assembly GCF_055136605.1 of Aquaspirillum sp. Taxonomy (NCBI): domain Bacteria; kingdom Pseudomonadati; phylum Pseudomonadota; class Betaproteobacteria; order Neisseriales; family Aquaspirillaceae; genus Aquaspirillum; species Aquaspirillum sp. Next base: position 2,545 of record NZ_JBSQVP010000077.1, read on the forward strand.
TCCAAAAGCCACACTGGTTGCAGGAGATGAAGCCTGCGAAAACTGGTTAGCGGAGGTGGTTCGTTTTGTTGCAACCCCGACTATCGGACTCGATTTACCACTTGATATTCAAGGCACTGCATTTCAACAACGTGTGTGGCAAGCCTTGTGTGAGATTCCTGTCGGCGAAACAGCAAGTTATACCGAAATCGCCCAACGTATTGATACACCCAAAGCCGTGCGCGCAGTTGCTGGTGCGTGTGCCGCCAATAAACTGGCCCTCGCCATCCCCTGCCATCGTGTCATTCGTCAAGATGGCAGCTTATCGGGCTACCGTTGGGGCATCGAGCGTAAACAGGCGCTGTTAATGCGAGAGAAAAACTCTCAACCACACAACCAACTTTAACCTGTCTATTCGACATCATGCACCACATTGCACACCATGTGCATAATCAGTGCGTGGTTGGGCGCGGTATTGGGGCAGAAACCATGCACTGCTGGCACTAAAGTGCTGAAAAACGGGGCGAAACCGTTGGCATGATCTTTGCGAGTACAGCAAAGACAGCCTTGGAGAGCCAATATGCATGCCCTGACCCTACCGGATGCGCGCCACCACGACGAGATGCTGCTCGCCAGCGGTGCCGTTCGCCCGCATTATCAACAGTTTGCTGAATGGCTACATTCACAAACCCCTGCCCAACTGGCAGAAAAACGCCGTGCTGCTGATCTATTGTTTCACCGTGTGGGTATCACCTTTGCGGTGAGTGGTGATGAATCGGGGGCTGAGCGTTTAATTCCCTTCGACACCATCCCACGCATTGTCCCCGCGACAGAATGGCAGATGTTAGAAGCCGGCATGAAACAGCGTGTGACCGCGCTCAATGCCTTCTTACACGACATCTACCACGACCATGCCATTGTCCGCGCTGGTTTAATCCCTGCCGAACAAGTCTTTACCAACAGCCAATACCAACCTGCAATGCAGGGGCTCGATTTACCGCATCGAGTGTATGCCCATATCACCGGCGTTGACGTGATTCGCCATGCAGATGGTCAATATTACGTCTTGGAAGACAACCTGCGCGTACCATCGGGGGTGTCGTATATGCTGGAAAACCGCAAGATGATGATGCGGTTATTCCCCGAATTGTTTACCCGTCATGCCGTGGCGCCGGTTGAGCATTATCCTACTTTACTGCTGGACACCTTACGCCGCGCCACCCCCAAAGATAACCCCACCGTGGTGGTGCTCACCCCCGGGCCGTATAACAGCGCCTACTTTGAACATGCTTTCCTCGCCCAACAAATGGGCGTGGAATTGGTCGAGGGACGCGATCTATTTGTCAAAGACGACCACGTCTTTATGCGTACCACCGTGGGGCCCGTGGCAGTCGATGTAATTTATCGCCGGATTGATGATGCCTTCCTCGACCCGCTGGCATTCCACCCCGATTCGATGCTAGGTGTACCCGGTTTATTGTCGGTCTATCGCAAGGGCAATATCGTTTTGGCCAATGCTATCGGTACTGGGGTTGCGGATGATAAGTCGATTTATCCTTATGTACCGGACATGATTCGCTTCTATCTCGACGAAGAACCGATCTTACAAAATGTCCCAACATGGCAATGTCGCAAACCACAAGACTTAAGCCATGTTTTGGCCAACCTTGGCGAATTGGTAGTCAAAGAAGTCCATGGTGCCGGTGGGTATGGCATGTTAGTTGGGCCAGCGGCAACACAAGCTGAAATCGAGGCCTTCCGCGCCCGTGTGCAAGCCAATCCAAGCAACTACATTGCCCAACCGACCCTCGCCTTATCGAGCTGCCCCACATTTGTTGAGTCGGGCATTGCGCCACGCCACATCGACTTGCGGCCATTTGTTTTGTCCACCGGCCAAGAAGTGAGAATGGTCGCGGGAGGATTAACCCGCGTGGCACTGAAAGCCGGCTCGTTGGTGGTGAATTCCTCGCAAGGGGGCGGCACCAAAGACACTTGGGTAATGGAGGGTTAAATCATGATGCTATCGCGAACCGCCGACCAGCTATTTTGGATGTCGCGCTCATTAGAACGGGCAGAAAACCTCGCTCGTTTATTGGATGTTAGCTATCGCCTAGCATTGATGCCACAGGCACGCGGCGACAAAGTCGAACTGGCAGTGCCGATGTTACTCACGGGCACATTAGACAGTTTCCATCAGCGTTATCCACAGCTCACACCAGAAAACATGCTGAATTTTATGGTGTTCGACAGCAGCAATCCGGCCAGTATTCTTGGCTGTTTGAAAAATGCGCGTGATAACGCTCATGCTGTGCGCGGCACCATCAGTGCTGAAATGTGGGAAGCCGTCAACGCGACTTGGCTCGAAGCCCGCGACCGCGCCTCTCGTCGCCATGCCTATTCTGATTTCTTCGACTGGGTGAAGGAACGCTCTCACTTATTCCGTGGTGCAACCTATGGCACTTTGCTCCGCAATGATGCGTATTACTTTATCCGCCTTGGCACTTTCGTTGAACGGGCCGATAACACCGCCCGCCTGTTAGATGTCAAAAGCCATTTGATGTCACCTGCTATCGAAGATAGCGCGCCGGATTACTACGCTTGGAGCGCCTTATTACACACCTTATCCGCCTTTGAAGCCTATCGCGCCATTTACCGCGACAGCATCAGTGCGCGGCGGGTCATCGAGTTGCTTGTTCTACAGCCCGACGTGCCGCGCAGTTTGTGTGCGTGTGCGGTGGAAATTCGCTCGATTTTGGACCACATCCAAGGCGAAACCGGACGCCCAGCAAAACGACTGGCGGCCAAATTAGTGGCTGGGTTGGAATATGGCAGCCTCGATGACATCCTCGAACAGGGGTTACACGCCTATCTGTCGCGTTTCTTGACAGATGTGCATGGTTTAGGCGAAGCCATCCACCGCGCTTATCTGGAGGCAGCATAATGAAGTTAGAAATTCGACATGAAACAGTCTATCGCTATGATGTACATGCCCATCACAGCACACAATATCTGCGTCTGACCCCTCCCAGCACCGATCATCAACGCATTGTCGAATGGGAGTTAAACCTTCCCGGAAAAGCCAGCAGTGGCGTGGATGCGTTTGGCAATATTTTCCATGTGCTGACCTTGGATCATCCCCATGACGAGATTCATCTGATTGCCAGCGGCGTAGTAGAAACCACCGATCAGCCGTGGCAACAAAGTGCGGGTTTACTGTCGCCGTTGGTCTTTTTGCGGGCCACCCCCCTGACCGAATGCGATCAGGCATTGCGACAATTTGCACAACCCTTTGCCGCTGCCATCGCCACCGATCCGACCTCCGGTTTGCAACAACTGGCCGCTGCCATTCTGGATACCATGCCATACCGTAAAGGGGAGACATTTTCTGACACGCCGGCGGCAATGGCTTTTGCTCAAGGGGCAGGGGTGTGCCAAGATCATAGTCATGTCTTTATTGCTTGCTGCCGTCAGTTGGGGATTCCTGCCCGCTATGTCAGTGGCTATCTGGTCACCGATGATGAAGGGCATGTCGCGAGTCATGCGTGGGCAGAAGCGTGGTTTGCTGAAGCATGGCATGGCTTTGATATCAGCAATGCCATGACGCCAGATGGTCATCATTTAACCTTGGCAGTGGGGCTAGACTATTTAGATGCGTGTCCGGTGCGCGGCGTCCGGCATGGCGGCGGTGGTGAAGAACTACATGCCCGCGCCGAGATTCGTGTGATTGAAGAATAACCCGCTGTTGAACCTAAGAGATCACATTACATGACTTATTGTGTTGCCCTACGTTTAAACGAGGGTTTGGTATTTGCCTCTGATTCCCGCACCAATGCAGGGGTCGATCATGTGGCGACATTTCGTAAAATGCACCGCTTTGCCCAAGCCGGTGAACGGCAAATTGTGTTGTTAAATTCGGGTAACTTAGCGACAACACAGTCGGTCATCAGTATGTTGCGTAGTCGCTGCCAACATGACGCACCCCATCTACTCAATGTGCCGTCGCTATACGATGCAGCGGTGCAAGTGGGGCAGATTTTGCGGGAGGTCATTGCCCGCGATAGCGTTGGCGGCAGTGGGGTGGATTATGGCGCCCATTTTTTAGTAGGTGGTCAGATTGCAGGTGAGCGCGCGCGCTTATTCCATGTCTATCCACAGGGCAATTTTATCGAGGCTACGGAAGACACCCCTTATTTCCAAATTGGCGAATCAAAATACGGCAAACCGATTTTAGATCGGGTGTTAGATACAGCAACACCGTTGGAGGATGCGGTGAAATGTGTGCTGATTTCTTTCGACTCCACCATTCGCTCGAATCTGTCAGTCGGTTTGCCGATTGATTTGTTCACCCTGCACGAAGGTGATCTCCACCCTGCCGCACCACGGCGAATTGATGAACGGGATGTCTATTTCCAAAGCCTACGCCGTGCTTGGGGGCAAGGGTTACGCCGTGTTTTTGCGCGCTTGCCACCGGCGCCAACCAGTGGCATCGGTACCGAGCGCGACGAGAAACCGGGTCATTAAACCGTTGTTCTTGCCCAATCGATAGTCGTTTGTCCGTGAGAAGTGAGCCATTGATTGGCTTGTGAAAACGGGCGGCTGCCAAAAAAGCCACGATAGGCCGACAGGGGCGAGGGATGCGCAGCGGTCAAGATGGCATGGCGGGGTGCAATCTGCCCCGCTTTGTTTTGCGCCCATTTTCCCCACAAGATAAAGACACAGGCTGGGCTGTGTTGGTTAACGCTGGCAATGATCGCATCGCTGATGCTGTGCCAACCCAATTTGCCGTGACTGCCGGCTTGGTCAGCTGCAACCGTCAATACGCTATTCAATAACAATACCCCCTGTGCCGCCCATCCGCTTAACTCACCGCTGTTTGGGGTAAGTAAGTCGAGATCACTCTGTAACTCGCGATAGATATTGCGTAAGGACGGGGGCAGTTTGATACCGGCATTGACAGAAAAGGCAAGGCCATTGGCCTCACCTGCACCGTGGTACGGGTCTTGTCCCAAAATCACCACTTTGGTGGCGGCAGGGCTGGGGAGGCTGCTGAGAGCGCGAAAAATTGTAGGCGCAGGCGGGTAGATGGTTTCCCCAGCTTGTTGGCGCTGTAACAACGCGGCGTCAATCTGCTGCAAGGTCGGATGTACGGTTTGCAGTGCCTGTTGCCAAGCAGGGGGAACGGTGTTCCAACTCGAAGCAAGAAAATTCAACATAGTCTGACCACAATAAAAAACGGCAACAGTGTGGCTGTTGCCGTTGTAATAAGATAAAACGAGTGGCTTAGTATTTTGCCATCGATGGGTCAACAATATCCGCCCATGCGGCAACTCCACCTGCCAAGCTTGCCACATTCTCAAACCCAGCATGGGCCAAGAAGGCTGCCACTTGATAGCTGCGTACGCCGTGGTGGCAAATCACCACCAACGGCACTTCATCGGGAATGTCGTTAAGACGATTGGGAATCGTCGCCATCGGGATTAAGACACTTTTCGCCAGATGACAGGTTTGAAATTCCCATTCTTCGCGCACATCCAATAAATAGGGCTGTGTGCGTTGTGTGTCTTCAAGCCATTCTGCCAGTTCGGCAACTGAGATTTCACGCATTAGAAAGTGAACTTTTCAGATTGTGGTGCGGCTTGTAAAGCACCTGTACAGGTTTCAAATACGACTGTCTCGCGCCAGCCCTGTTCGCTCTCGCGCACAATCAGCTTTGCTTCCATCAAAGGCGCTTCGCCAATAATGGCGAACAAACGGCCACCGACAGTCAGTTGTTGTTTGAGGGCTTCTGGTAACACAGGTACCGACCCACCTAAAACAATTACATCAAAAGGGGCTTGGTCGGGCAGACCCTGCATCCCATCAGCGACTTTGAGACTGATATTGCGAATACCAGCATGTGCCAGCTTGGTGCGTGCCGACTCAATCATGTTGTCGTCGATATCAACGCTATAAACATGTTGACCGAGGCTGGCCAATAAAGCTGTTAAATAGCCATTCCCCGTACCGATTTCTAAAATACGGTCTTCTTGGCGTAAGTTCAGTTCTTGGGCAATCCGTGCTTCCACTTTTGGTGCCAGCATCACAGCGCCATTGGCGAGGGGCAATTCCATGTCAACAAAGGCAAGCGCTCTTTGCTCTGCTGGCACAAAATCTTCGCGCTTAATTTGTAACATCAAATCCAGAACGCGCTGATCCAAAACCTCCCACGGGCGGATTTGCTGTTCGACCATATTAAAACGTGCTTTTTCGAAGTCCATGTAACCACCTTGCTTCAAGTGTGTATGACAATGCCGATGGGCGGCGATTATCCCACAATTACCCTGCTTTCACAGCATTAGCACGTTCATAGAATCTCCGTAAGGAAACCCCTGACTTGAGTCAGGGGAGGAATTGCGGGTGCGCGAAGCGCACCCTGTGGTAAAATCGAGCCACTTGCATTCAAGTCGCTGTGCATGGCTCCCAATCCAATGGTGCGCACCGGAGTTTTCGGTGGCCGGCATCCCAGGTTACCGCAAAGCGGTGGGA
>NZ_JBSQVP010000078.1:0-8981 GCF_055136605.1 Aquaspirillum sp.
ATTTAATGCGCTCCCGTATCAAAATCAAAAGCCTCAACTTTATGCGCGGTCGCACTTTTTTGAATAAATTTCTCATCATTGATGAAGCACAAAACCTGACACCGAAACAAATGAAAACTTTAATTACCCGCGCCGGCCCCGGCACCAAAGTGGTGTGCTTGGGCAATATCGCTCAAATTGATACCCCCTATCTCACTGAAGGCAGTTCCGGTTTAACGTATGTCGTTGACCGCATGAAAGGTTGGAATCACGCCGGCCATGTAACCTTGGCACGCGGTGAACGCTCACGCTTGGCCGATCACGCCGGAGAGGTATTGTAATGGCTGTGCATCTTGAACGTATCGACCGCCATCCCACACACCCCGTCGCAGCGCGCCCACCGCTGTTATTTGTTCACGGTGCGTATTGTGCGGCATGGTGTTGGGATGAGCATTTTTTGCCATTTTTTGCGGAAAATGGGTGGTCTGCCACAGCATTTAGTCTCGAAGGACACGGGGGCAGCGGTGGACAAAGTTGGATTGCCATTTTAAGCATTGATGAATACGTCAAAAACCTGCGGCAAATCATTGCCACCTTACCGAGTTTGCCGATTTTAGTAGGCCATTCGATGGGCGGTTTTGTGATTCAACGTTACTTAGAATTGGGTTATCCAGCGGCAGGCGTGGTGCTGTTGGCATCGGTGCCGGGCGAAGGTATGGCGCGCTCAGCCATTCGCATGTTGGGCACTACACCAGACTTATTAACCGCCTTAAACCTATTCCAAGCAGACCAACGTTATCAACCTGAACTCGATCAGGCCAAACGGTTGTTATTTTCCGACAGTATGCCGGAGGAAGAATTAGCAAAATGGGCCTATCGCTTCACACCAGAATCCATGCGAGCTATTTTAGACATGACGCTGGTAAGCTTTTTTAGCGTGAAAGCGTTAGAACAGATACCTGCGCTGGTGTTGGGCGGCGATGAAGATAAAATCATCAGCCCAAGCGAAGTGGTTAAAACCGCACGCCGTTTGCACACCGAAGCGGAAATTGTCGGTGGTTGTGGTCACATGATGATGTTGGATACTGTGTGGCAAGAGGTGGCGCAGCGGATGTTGGAATGGCTGTCACTGAATTGGCCGACCGTCACCGAACCACAACCCACTGTGCAGGCTGAAGCGGTCACAGTTGATAGCGTTGCAGCAACACCCGCCACGCCACGACGCCGTAGCACCCGCCGCCCAAGCAGTAAGCTGTCACGTTTTGCCACGGTTCGCAGTAGCGAAGAAAAATCAAACGATTGATTGACAGCCAATGATCTGCTCCGTACAGTCGCAATGCCTTTGTCACGTTGCCACTGTTTCGGAGCTTTTTTCATGACTCATCCTACCTTTCCTCATCTCAATCTCTCGCAAGAGGGCCATGTCTTACACCTCGAACTCAATCGACCCGATAAATCCAACGCCCTGAACGATCCGCTGTGGCAATCGCTACGCCAAGCGTTTGAGTGGGCAGATGGTGAACCCAGCGTGCGCGTGGTGGTGTTGTCTGGTGCAGGGAAAAATTTCTGTGCAGGGATTGATTTGGCGATGTTGATGCAGCTTTCACAGCTGATTGCGGATGATTGTGAAGGACGGAAACGGGAAAAATTACGGCGCAAAATTCTTGAATTACAGGCGGTCGCCAATGCAATTGAGCAATGTCGTAAACCCGTGATTGCGGCGCTGCATGGCGCTTGTGTCGGGGGTGCGATTGATTTAGTCGTCGCGGCAGATATTCGCTATGCCAGTGCAGATGCCTATTTTGCCGTCAAAGAAATTGATATGGCGATGGCGGCAGATGTTGGCACGTTGCAACGGCTACCGCGTTTGGTCGGTGAAGGCATTGCCCGTGAATGGTGTTTAACCGGTCGCCGTGTCGCGGCGGCAGAAGCCGAATGGCGCGGCTTGGTCAACCAAGTATTAGCCGATCCAACCGAGCTGTTAGAACATGCTTTTACCCAAGCGCGTGCCTTGGCCGCCAAATCGCCTTTAGCCCTGCGCGGCACAAAACAAGTCTTAAACTACAGCCGCGATCACAGTATTCCTGAAGGCTTGGAATATGTTGCGACATGGAATGCGTCGATGTTGTTATCGAATGATATTCAAAGCGCAGTGATGGCCGCGATGCAAAATACCCAGCCACATTTTGCCGATTAAATCGCAAGACTTGTATCATGTGCGCCAAGATAGAAAGATGCCGTTATCACCGACACAGGAGCGCACATGAAACAGCCTATTCTTGCTTTTGATATTGAAACCATCCCTGATGTCCAAGGGTTGCGGGTATTACATGGCTTTGCAGCGGATATTTCCGACACCGATGTTGCTGAATATGCTTTTCAGCGCCAACGCCAGAAAAATGGTTCTGATTTTTTGCCACATTATCTGCATCGGGTGTTGGCGATTTCTTGTGTTTTACGGTGGGACGACAAAATCCATATCGCAACCCTCGGTCATGTCGGCAGCAGCGAAGCCGAGGTGATTCAAAAATTCTTTCAGTTAATTGAAAAATACACGCCGCAACTGGTGACATGGAATGGAGGTGGGTTCGATCTACCCGCCTTGCACTACCGCGCCTTGCTGCATGGAATTTGTGCTGAACGGTATTGGGATTTAGGTGATAACGACCGCGATTTTAAGTGGAATAATTACATCAGCCGCTATCACACCCGCCATCTGGATTTAATGGATATTCTCGCCATGTATCAGCCACGCGCCAATGCACCGTTGGATGATATAGCGCGGTTATGTGGTTTTCCGGGGAAACAAGGCATGGACGGCAGCCAAGTGTGGAGCGCATACTTAGCCGGTGAGGAACAAGCGATTCGTGATTATTGTGAAACCGATGCTGCCAACACCTATTTGGTGTATTTGCGTTTTCAAATGATGCGCGGCCAACTCGATCAAACGCAATACCAAGCCGAGTGTGATCGACTGCGCCATGCCCTGACACAAAAATCACAGCCACATTGGCAAGCCTTTCTTGCCGCGTGGTCAGCCTAATTCAAAAATACTGAACAAGATGGCGAAAAACTTTCGCTATCTTGTTGCGCCATCCTTTCGTAAGCTGTGCACATCGATTGCACATTTTCTACGAAAGGATTTTTCTTATGGCCACACTGTTAGTCATTCAATCCAGCCTCTCAACCACCGGTCAAGCGCGACAACTGGCACAACAATTTGCCAACGTCTGGCAAACACAGCATCCCGATGGACAAATCATTGTGCGCGATTTAGCCGCTAATCCCTTGCCCCATCTGAGTGATAGCGATATTGCCGCCTTCTTTTCACCAAGCGAAAGCTTAGATGATGTTGCGATGGCACGGCGGCAAGAGTCGGACGATCTGATTGCTGAATTGCAAGCCGCTGATGCGGTGGTGATTGGAGTGCCGATGTATAACTTCGGTGTGCCGTCCACATTGAAAGCATACTTCGACCGCATTGCCCGCGCTGGTGTGACTTTCAAATATACCGAACAAGGCCCAGTCGGTTTAATTGCAGATAAGCCCGTGTATTTGCTGGCAGCACGCGGCGGGCAATATGTCGGCACAGCCGCCGATAGTCAAACACCGTTCTTAACCACTTTCTTGAATTTTATCGGCTTGCGCTCACTGCACTATGTGTATGCCGAGGGTTTGAATATGGGCGCGGAATTGCGCGAGGCGGCCTTACGTCAAGCATCAGAAACAATTGACCGCCTCGCACGCAGTTAATTCATTTCAATTTCTCCGCCAAGCGCCAACAGCAAGGATTGCCATAACAAAGACAATTCTTGCTGCATTAAACTGGCGGTCGCCACAAATAAACTTTCAGGATCTTCGCCTTCTTCGCTGGCTTCTTGTTGTACCGTATCTAAAAAACCAATTCGTTTTAATTGCAACGATTCAGTCAATGTAAAACGCACCCGCTCTTGAAAAACCAAACCCAATTGGCTAACGGTTTTACCTTGTAATACATGTTGTTGAATTTCTGGCAAGGTTAAATCATGCCGTAAACAACGAATTACCGCGCCATTTCCATCTTTTAATTCACAGTCATTATCTAAGGCAAAATCTGTTGGTGGCCCAGATAATAGCCATTCCGTCATCGCACTGGCCGGTGAACGTTCGGTGTGAAACAAACTCAGCGGCAGAACGGGGAGATGTTCGCGCAATACACTCAGCCATTCTTCCGCCCGTTTTGCTTGTGCGGCGTCAACCAGCAAATAGCCGCGTTCACGATCAAGCAGACCTTGAATCGTGCGTGACTTTGCAAAAGCACGCGGTAATAAATCATCAATCACATCTTGTTTAAGCGTACGTTGCTCTTTTTTACCCACACGACGTAGTTCTTCTTTTTCGATTTGTCCAACTTTTTGCGCCAGCCGTTCTTTCACCACGCTGGTCGGCAACACTTTTTCTTCCCGTTTCAGCATCAACATCGAACAAGCCGGATTTGACCACGTCATTCTATCTGCCTGCTGCGGCAACACCGGCACCCATCCCGCCGAACTCAACTGCAATCCGGTACAGGGAAAAAATGGACGTTTTTGCAATGCCGTTTCTAACTGTTCAGCCGTTGGCATATTTTGCAATGGTAAACGAAAGCAAATTACATTTTTAAACCACATCAGATAAACCTCTTATCAAAAAATGACCATTATCGTTATTTTACGCTATCGCTAGCCTAGTCTCTACCATCGCTAAATTGGCATTTGTTTTGCTTTTCCTAAAGTAGTTTGTCACATTATGCTGATTTAAATACATAAAACAGCATGAAACCGATTTTTTAATCGTGAACACTGGAAAAAATCAGAACAATCGTTTAATTTATGAAAAAGTGTTTTTCTTAACAAATAAGAACCGTTTTCATTTTTTTTCTAATAAAAAATCAAAGCAAGGGTGAGTATTTCTATGAGATGGATCGAAAATTTACGCTTAAAACATAAGCTACAACTGGCTTTCATGATTGTTTCGCTGCTTAGTGTTGGGTTATTCACCGCTCAAGCCACTTACAACGCCAAACAAGCCGCATTGGCTGAAATTGACAGTCAACTGGTAATGGCTTCACAAGCTTATGCTTATATTCTTGGCGTGGACTATCACGATCAGTTACCGCCACGTAATCAAGTTAATCTCAAACAAAAACGGCAGGAAAGCGTTCGCCTGACAGAAGCCAGCCAAGCAATGAAGGTGGAGTTTCTCTATAGCTATGTCGAGCATGAAGGAAACATTTTTTATGGCCAATCCTCCCTCACCAAAGAGCAATTAGCCGATCCCAACTTTGATTTTTATCTGCAGCCCAATGATGTACCCACGCTCGACCCACGCACCCGCGAAGTGATGCGGAGCCGGCAACCGTCTTTTGCTGATACCACCAGCCAATACGGCAATTTCCGAGGCGTGTTATATCCGGTTGTCAGTCCAAAGGGCAAAGTCTATGTTGTCGGGTCGGATATTCAAAGCGATATTGTGAACCAAAAAATCCAACAAGCCATTTTCCATGCCGTAGCAAGTGGTGGTGTGGTGTTGGTTGCGGCGTTGTTGATTTCACTGTGGCTAGGCAATGTAATTGCACGCCCGTTACAAAAACTGCGCGATATGGTGCACAGCCTCACCGCTGGGCATGGCGATTTAACCATTCAACTGCAAATTGATTCAAAAGATGAAATCGGCGATATTGCCCGCCATTTCAACACTTTTATGGGGCAATTACGCCAGATGTTTGTCATGGTGCGTGATGAAACCAGTAAATTGACTCAAGGCACTGCAACCTTAGAAGACATGGCCAAGCGGTTAGCTGACGATTCTGCCACCCAAAGCGATATGGCCAGTTCCACCGCCGCCACCATCGAACAAATCACCACCAGCATCAATTTAATTGCCAGCCACACCCACGACGCAGAAAAAACAGTGCAAGCCACCGGCCAACAGTCAGCCACTTCGGCAGCAGAAGTCGCTAATTTAGCCGGACAAATTCACGGTGCTGCCAATGCGGTTGATGATTTAGCTGGGGTGATGAATGAACTTGACCAGCGTGCCGAACAAATTCACTCGGTTATCAATGTGATTCGCGATATTGCTGACCAAACCAATCTGTTAGCGCTCAATGCTGCGATTGAAGCCGCCCGTGCCGGTGAGCAAGGGCGAGGGTTTGCGGTGGTGGCAGATGAAGTACGAAAACTGGCCGAGCGCACCGGCCAAGCCACCGTTGAAATCACCCAAACCATTAGCACAATGCGCGAACATTCGCGCCATGCCCTTGGCAAAATGCAGGCCACCCATGATTCAGTGAAAGCCGGTGCCGATATGGCGAGTGTGGTCTCAGAAAAAATCTTGGTGATTCAACGAGATGTGTTGGGTGTAGTACAACAAATTGAGGAAATTTCACTGTCAGCACGAGAACAATCGGCAGCAACGGTTGAAATGGCTCAGTCCGCAGAACAAATCAGCAGCATGGCACAAGCAGGAAAAGAAGCTTTGCAAGATGCTAAAGCCGTGATTCATGGTCTCAATCAGTTCTCGCATGAGTTACAAGATATGGTTGGACGGTTTAAGCTGTAGCGCAACAAAAAGCGCGGTATCAGATTCGATACCGCGCTGCGATGCCTTACCCTGTGGGGATTCAAGCAAAGGAATTAGTGTTGCAAATCAAAACGATCTAAATTCATCACCTTATCCCAAGCTGCAACAAAATCACGCACAAACTTCTCTTGTGCATCGTCTTGGGCATAGACCTCGGCCAAAGCGCGTAATTGCGAATTAGAACCAAAGACCAAATCCACACGGCTTGCTGTCCATTTAATATGGCCGGTCTGCCGGTCACGTCCTTCAAAATGTTGGGCATCATCAGCAGTAGGCCGCCAAACAGTGCTCATGTCCAACAGGTTAACAAAGAAATCATTGCTCAAGACCTGTGGCTGTGTGGTGAACACACCTTCTGCTGCACCACCAACATTCGCGCCTAACACTCGCAAACCTCCGACCAACACGGTCATTTCTGGTGCACTCAAGGTCAATAACTGGGCTTTATCAATCAGCATTTCCTCGGCAGGGACGGCATAAACTTGTTTTTGATAGTTACGGAAACCATCGGCTGCCGGTTCTAACACAGCAAACGACGCCACATCGGTTTGCTCTTGTGTCGCATCCATCCGCCCCGGGGTAAAGGGCACAGTGACCGATACACCAGCAGCTTGCGCGGCAGCTTCGACTGCGGCACAACCAGCCAACACAATCAAATCAGCCAGCGACACTTTTTTGCCATCAGTTTGAGCAACATTGAATTGTTGTTGCACCGTTTCCAACACAGCCAACACCTTGGCTAATTGTGCGGGTTGGTTAACCGCCCAATCTTTCTGCGGTGCCAACCGAATGCGGGCGCCATTCGCCCCACCGCGCAAATCGGAACCACGGAAAGTCGAAGCCGAAGCCCACGCCGTCGCCACCCATTCAGCAATCGACACCTCCGAAGCCAACAGGGTGTGTTTCAAAGCTGCAATATCAGCAGCGTCAATCACAGGATGATCCAAAGCAGGAATCGGGTCTTGCCAAATTAAGGTTTCGCTTGGGACTTCTGGCCCTAAATAACGGGTTTTTGGCCCCATATCGCGGTGTGTCAATTTGAACCAAGCGCGCGCAAAAGCATCGGCAAATGCGGCAGGGTCTTGGTGGAAACGGCGCGAGATGGGTTCATAAATTGGGTCGAAACGCAATGACAAATCCGCCGTGGTCATCATCGGTGGGTGTTTTTTCGATGGATCGTGAGCATCGGGAATTAAATGCTCTGGTTTGCAATCTTTTGCCACCCATTGATGTGCACCAGCAGGGCTCTTTGTCAGCTCCCATTCATAGCCAAACAACATATCAAAATAGCCATTGTCCCACTGTGTCGGATTGGGTTTCCACGCCCCTTCTATGCCACTGGTGGTGGTATGCACCCCTTTACCGGTACCCAATTGATTGAACCAACCTAACCCTTGCTGTTCAATCGGTGCGGCTTCAGGCTCAGGGCCAACTAATTTTGGATCACCGGCACCATGTGCTTTACCAAAGGTATGCCCACCGGCAACCAACGCCACCGTTTCTTCATCATTCATTGCCATCCGCGCAAAGGTTTCACGCACATCACGTCCGGATGCAACAGGATCGGGGTTACCGTCTGGGCCTTCAGGATTGACATAAATCAGCCCCATTTGCACAGCCGCCAGAGGATTAGCTAATTCACGTTCAGCGGAATAGCGGCTATTCGCTTTGTCGCTTGTCGCCAGCCATTCTTTTTCTGCGCCCCAATAAATGTCTTCTTCTGGCTGCCAAATATCTGCGCGGCCACCGCCGAAACCAAAGGTTTTGAAACCCATGGATTCCAAAGCACAGTTCCCCGCCAAAATCATCAAATCAGCCCATGAAATTTTGTTACCGTATTTTTGTTTGATCGGCCACAACAAGCGGCGGGCTTTGTCGAGGTTGCCGTTATCTGGCCAACTGTTGATAGGGGCAAAGCGTTGGTTACCGGTACCTGCCCCCCCTCGGCCATCAGCAGTACGATAAGTACCCGCACTGTGCCACGCCATACGGATAAACAAACCACCATAATGCCCCCAATCCGCCGGCCACCAATCTTGTGAGACAGTCATTAAGGCATACAAGTCTTGTTTCAGGGCGTTGTAGTCGAGTTGGTTAAACGCTTTGGCATAGTCAAAGTCGCCACCGAGGGGATTAGAAGCAGGGGCGTGTTGATGGAGGATGTTGAGGTTCAGCGCCTTTGGCCACCAATCGCGATTAGATTGTGCACCATGTGTGGTACGTGCGCCGTGCATTGCCGCAAAGGGGCATTTTTTCTCATTGCTCATCGGTGTTTCTCCATTGTTTTAGGTATCG
The DNA here is from genome assembly GCF_055136605.1 of Aquaspirillum sp. Taxonomy (NCBI): domain Bacteria; kingdom Pseudomonadati; phylum Pseudomonadota; class Betaproteobacteria; order Neisseriales; family Aquaspirillaceae; genus Aquaspirillum; species Aquaspirillum sp. The sequence continues at coordinate 8,878 of NZ_JBSQVP010000078.1, forward strand.
CACAAAACACATCCACCCTGACGGCCTTACTGTGGTGTCAGACTGAACAAACAGTTGATGGCTACAGCATAGACAAGAAAAAATGATTTATCTAATTGATTAGA
>NZ_JBSQVP010000079.1:0-8788 GCF_055136605.1 Aquaspirillum sp.
GACTTGAATGCAAGTCGGAACCTTGCCCGCATTGGCGAGACCGCCGTCTCGCCAAGGGCGGCTGTAAATACGCCTGATGTTGGAAATGGGATCAACCATTCTCTCGTTTCACAATAAAGCCTTCGACTTCAGTCGAGGGTTATTTACGGACATTCCTGATTGCGAGACATCACCATACGGGTTAAACAGCAAACATGAGTTGGGGCGCGATATGATGAGACTAAAATTTTAACCTGTATTATCAAAGCATTTTATGCTTTTACTAACAAATCAATCAAGAATAGCGATTTATTGCCATTTTAATTTTTTTGTCGGATCCACCCTGAAAAAATGCCGATGATTTACCTCTGTTGCCAAAAAACAGCGATAGCTAATACAGGCTAAAGGTTGTTGTGTTTTCCTCGGTTAGCAGATAATGCAGTCACAATTCCCCTGCTCGGTACCCCATCGCACATGATTGTTGCCCCTCGCCCTCGCCTTTTATCGCTTGCTTGGCGCGCACTACGCGCCATTGCGGTGATATCGGTCATGGCGGTGTTGCTATTGGTGGCGGTATGGCAGGGCTATGTCTTACCACAACTGCCAAACTGGAAAACCACCCTTGCCGCGCGACTGAGTCAAGAAACGGGCTATCGGGTAGAACTTGGCGAACTCAATGCACGTTGGTTGGGTTTACATCCACAAATCGAACTCAGTCGGGTGGTGATTACGCCACCAGATAACAATGCACCCCCTTTGCTATTCAACCGGCTGACCTTGGTACCAGCGTGGTCGAGCCTATGGCAATGGCGGCCCAATTTCGCCAACATCGTTTTACATCAGCCCAAAGTGGATATTCGCCGCGATCCACAGGGACAGTTGAGCATTAACGGCATCACCCTGCAACCCGACGCTGAAAGCGATGGCCAACTCGGGCGCTGGTTATTACAGCAAGATCGGTTGGAGATTCGCGAAGCGTGGCTGCATTTCCGTGATGACCGAGTGGGGTTAAGCCCCATTACCTTAAGCCACGGCAACATCACCCTACAACGTGGTTGGTTGGGCCATGAATTAAGCCTCACCGCCACCCCACCCCGCGCTTGGTTACACACCTTTCGTGCCCGTTTGCAATGGCAAGGCGAAGATCCGCAACAGTGGCAACAGTGGCAAGGAGAGATGGAGATTGAGCTGGCAGGAGCGCGTTTTGCGCCGTGGGCGGCTTATCTGAAAGACATTTTGCACCGGCAAGAAGGCGAAGCAGCGGTCAAAATGAAACTGCAATTTGCCGAAGGCCGTATCACCGAATTAGATGCTAAAACCAGCATCAGCAATGGCCTGTTGCAATTTGCTCAACCCAGCAGCGAAACCCTGAGCGTACCGAATGTCTCTGGTCATATTCGCTACCAACATCACACCCTCGGCACCATGCGCCTACAGGCTAACGACCTCAGCGCCAGCACTTCCGCCGGTAAACTGTTTGAACGCGGCAAGATCGAAGGGGAATGGCAAACCGGCCCCCGTGGGCGGGGCAAACTGGCGATGACCGGGCTGACTTTGTCAGCCTTAAAACCGATCATTCGCCAACTGCCCCTCGACGATAACCTAGCTTGGCGCAGCCTCGACCCCAGCGGTTTTATTCAACAAGCGAAAATTGAATGGCAGGGCGATATCTACCAGCCACAACGCTACCGCTTTCAAGGCACATTTAATGATCTTGGTTGGCAAGGCCAAGCTTCGCTACCCAGTGCACAAGGGCTCAGTGGTCAATTGGAGTTTTCGGAACGCGGCGGACGCATCCGACTCAGAGGCCAACAAAACACCCAACTGCATCTGCCCGAGGTCTTTGCCCAAGCATGGTCATTACAACAGCTAGAGGGCGATCTGTCTTGGCAACGGCAGACGGCACAACACATTGCGGTGGAAGTGCATCAGCTACGTTTTGCCAACAGCGATTTAGCCGGCGAAGTCGAAGGTCGTTATGACTACCACAGCGGACGGGCAGGGGACATTCATTTAACCGGCCAACTGCACCGGCTACAAGCCTCACAAGTTGCGCGCTATCTGCCCTTGGTGTTGGATAGCGAAGTCCGTCAGTGGTTGGCACAAGCTCTGCCGAAAGGCGAAGCAAAAGCGGCGCAATTCCGTCTTATCGGTGATTTAGATCGATTTCCCTTTGCCGATGGAGGGGGTGAATTTAGCGTTGAGGGGCAAGCCGAAGGGGTGACTTTGGCCTTCGATCCCGCATGGCCAGCGATTGAAAATATCCAAGGCACGCTGTCTTTCCACAACGAGAAGCTGACCATCACCGCAAAACAGGCCTCGGTGAAGGGGGTGCAGGTGCATGAAGTGAGCGCCGAGATCCCCGATTTGGCCGCTGTAGGGGGTCACTTATTTTTAAGTGGGCGCGCCCAAGGCGAGACACAAAACTTCTTCCGTTTTCTTGCTGCCAGCCCACTGAATGCCATACTGGCCTCACTCCCCAGCCGCAGCCGCGCCGAGGGAACAGGCGAGCTACACCTTGCCTTGGATATCCCGTTTGCCGATGTCGAAAAAACCCAAGTCAAAGGCAGCTACCATTTTCAAGGCAATCGTTTACAACTGCTGGCTGATGTACCGCCGCTCGATCACGTCAAGGGTACGCTTTGGTTTGATCAACAGGGCTTGCGAATTGATGGCATCACATTACACGCCCTCGGTGGGCAAAGTGTTTTAACGGCACAACGCCGTCGGGATGGCAAATTGGCGTTTGATGTGCAAGGAGATGTCAATATCCGTGCGGTAGGTCAACGCTATTTACCAACATGGTTACAGCCTTTGTTACAAGGGCAAACCCGCCACCACACCCAATTTATCATTCATGACGGCTTAGAAAGTCTCAGTGTCAACAGCGATTTACGCGGCATCGAAAGTCAGCTGCCCGCACCGTTGACCAAACCCCGCCTCGGTATCTTGCCGTTTAGCCTCGACTGGCAACAAACGACAACACCGTCATCAGAGGTGGCGCTACAGGTCAAAATCGCCGAGCATTTTGCCGGTCAATGGGCATTACAAGGTGAACAGATTCGCGCTAGTACGCTGCATATCGGCCACAGCGAACGCCCTGTCTTACCACGCCAAGGCAGCGTGATTGATGTCAAAAGTGATGAAGCCAGTCTCGACAGCTGGTTAGCCTTACTCGCCCCGTTGGGACAACAGGATGACCGCAGCCATTTGAGTTATCCAATCGTATTAAATCTGGAAAGCCAACGCCTCAACTGGACAGATTACCAACTGAAGCAGGTCTATGTGCAAGCCAGCAGCCAGAACGGTAAAACATGGGACGGCAAATTTCAGGCAGCAGGCCTACAAGGTGGGTTTGTCTGGTGGCAAGGACAACCCAACCGCTTAGAGCTGCGATTGCCTGAATTAAAATTGCCTTTGGAAAAATACCGTACCTCCACCGGCCACGCCGCCGCGACCCTCGATCAACGCCCACTACAGCAGTGGCCGTTATTAGAATTGCAGGTGGGTAAGTTGCAATATCGTGGACGGCAGCTTGGGCAAATGCAGCTCTATGGCCGGCCCAGTGAGCGCGGGTGGGAGATTCAGAAACTGAGTTTGCTTAACCAAGATGGTCGCCTCGCGGCCTCCGGCTATCTACAACAAGAACCAGCCCTGACTTGGTTAGAAGTCGAAACCGATAGCAAACAACTTGGTGGGTTTATCCAACGTCTTTCTGGCAGCCAAGCCATGCGGCAAGGCCAAGGTCATTTACAGGGTCGTGTACAATGGCAGGGAAAATTAGCCGATTTTCAAACTGCAGCCTTAAATGGCACTTTGGCGTTTCGTGCCGAAAATGGGCATTTTGCTAAACTGGATCCGGGGCCCGCAAAATTATTGGGTGTGCTGAGTTTACAATCGCTATCGCGCCGCCTACGGTTAGATTTCCGTGATTTGGTTGGCGAGGGTTTTGCTTTTGATAGCGTTACCGGCAATATCAAAATTGAGAATGGTATTTTTCATAGCCAAAATGTGTTGATTCAAGCGCCAGCCGCCGAAGTGAGGTTGCAGGGCAATGTCGATTTAGTACAAGAACAACAAACCTTGCGGGTACAAGTTGAACCACGCATTGCAGAAAGTTTGGCGATTGCCACGGGCGCAGTGTTGCTTAACCCCGCCATTGGCATCGCTGCATTAGCGGCACAAAAAGTGCTGCAAGATCCGGTCAGCAAGTTAATGACTTTGGAGTATCAAGTCACAGGGTCGTTACAAGAGCCCACTATTCAAGCCATCACACCACGAGACAAACCACAACCATGACAAAAAATTGGACTGCTGCCGTGATACAGATGGTATCTGGCACCGACATCCCCACCAACTTAGCCCGCGCCCGCCATTGGGTTGCCGATGCGGCGGCCCAAGGGGCACAACTGGTTGTTTTACCTGAATACTTTGCCATCATGGGGCACAGTGACAAAGATAAAGTGGCCCAGCGGGAACGCTTTGGTGAGGGCCCTATTCAAGCGGCCTTGCAGCAAATGGCACAACAGCATCAAATTTGGTTAATCGGTGGCACCTTACCTCTCGATGCCGGCAATGACGAAAAAGTGTGGAACACCACCTTGGTGTTTAACCCAGCCGGAGAATGCTGCACCCGCTATGACAAAGTGCATTTATTTGGTTTTAGTGGTTTAGGCGAGCGTTACGCCGAGGCCGACACTATCGAGCCAGGCACAGCGCGGGTGGTTGCAGATACCCCCTTTGGCCGTTTGGGTCTGTCGGTATGCTACGACTTACGTTTCCCAGAGTTATTCCGTGGCATGGGCGAAGTCGACGCGATTATCCTACCCGCTGCCTTTACCGCCACCACCGGACAAGCACATTGGGAACCCTTATTGCGTGCCCGTGCCATTGAAAACCAATGTTATGTTTTGGCCTCAGCCCAAGGGGGTGAGCATGAGAATGGCCGTAAAACACACGGCCATAGCATGATTATCGACCCGTGGGGACGAATTCTCGGTGAGTTACCACAGGGGGAAGGCGTAGTCATAGCAGAAATCAACCCCAGCCTCACCGAATCGGTGCGGACACGCTTGCCTGCCCTTCGCCACCGTATTTTTTAATTTAGGACAACCAGACCATGACCCACCTCTTTGCCGAAGCCGAACAGCGGTTACTTGTGCCTGCTGGCTTAAATGAACAAGCCTTACAACAGGTATTTTCTCGTTTACACAGTCATGCTATTGACGATGCCGATTTATATTTCCAATTTACCCGCAGCGAAGGCTGGAGCTTGGAAGAAGGTATTGTGAAATCGGGTAGCCATAGTATTGACCAAGGCGTGGGCGTGCGGGCGATTTGTGGAGATAAAACGGCTTTTGCCTATTCAGATGATATTAGCCTGCCAGCGTTACTGGCCGCCGCCGAGACCACCCGCGCCATTGCCCAAGTCGGTCAATCGCAACAAATTGGTTTAAGCCAACGCACCCAAGGCCATCAACTCTACGCCGGCATCGACCCCATCCCCAGCCTTGATTCTGCCGCCAAAATTGCCCTATTAGAAAAAGTAGAACAATTGGCTCGCGCACAAGATCCACGGGTTAAACAAGTGATGGCTGGTTTAGCGGCAGAATATGATGTGGTGTATTTAGCGCGCCTAGATGGCACCCGCGCGGCAGATGTGCGCCCGTTAGTCCGTCTTTCGGTGATGGTGATTGTGGAACAAGATGGCCGCCGTGAGCAGGGCAGTGCCGGTGGCGGCGGTCGTTTTGATTTTGCTCACTTCACCGAAGCGCGTTTACTCGATTATGTGCAAAAAGCTGTTCAACAAGCTTTGATTAACCTAGAAGCGCGCCCTGCACCTGCCGGTGCGATGACGGTGGTACTGGGGCATGGGTGGCCGGGGATTTTATTGCATGAAGCGATTGGTCATGGCTTGGAAGGCGACTTTAACCGCAAGGGCAGTTCGGCGTTCTCGGGCAAAATTGGTGAACGGGTTGCCGCCCCCGGGGTAACGGTGATTGATGATGGCACGTTAGCAGATCGGCGCGGTTCGTTGAATATCGACGATGAGGGTACCCCGACACAACGCACGGTGTTAATTGAGGACGGGATTCTCAAAGGCTATATGCAAGATCGCATGAACGCACGCTTAATGGGCATGGCCCCCACGGGCAATGGTCGCCGCGAATCGTATGCACATTTACCGATGCCACGCATGACCAACACCTACATGCTCAATGGTCAACACGATGCACAAGAGATTATTGCCTCGGTCAAAGATGGCCTATATGCCGTCAATTTTGGCGGCGGGCAAGTGGACATTACCAGCGGTAAATTTGTGTTTTCTGCCAGCGAAGCATGGCGAATTGAAAACGGCAAACTGACCTATCCAGTCAAAGGCGCCAGCTTGATTGGTAATGGCCCCGAGGTGTTGAATTATGTGTCGATGGTGGGCAATGACATGGCGCTTGACCCGGGCGTGGGCACCTGTGGCAAAGAAGGGCAGAGTGTGCCGGTGGGCGTAGGACAACCCACATTGCGCATCGATGGCGGTTTAACCGTCGGTGGCACCCACACCTAAAAAAACAATCGTTTTAATTTTGTCGGCGCTGTGTTAAAAGCGTGTTTTGCCATTATGTGATGGTCTTGTTAAGAAGCCGTTGATTCATGACTGACTCTAGCTATTCTTTTTACGCCTCGGATGCCGCACTCGAACCTGTGCGGCAAGACACTGCAACTCGCATCTTAGATGTGGCGGAGCGCTTGTTTGTTGAACACGGCTTTGAGGCCACCAGCCTGCGGATGATTACGCAACAGGCCGAGGTCAACTTGGCGGCGGTGAATTACCACTTTGGTTCTAAAGATGCCCTGTTACAACAGGCAGTCATCCGCCGCCTTGCACCGTGGAGCCAAGCCTGTGTCACCGAGTTAGACGCGCTTGAAGCGTTGGAAGAGGCGTTGACCGTAGAACGCTTGGTGATGGCTTTTATCTTGCCATCGCTGGCGATGTCACGCGATCCCAGTCGGGGTGGGGCAATTTTTGTCCGTTTGTTATCGCGGACTTTTATCGAAAACCACAAGCTACTGCGCGAAGCAATTTCGGTGCAACACAGCGAATTTGTCAGCCGTTATAGCCGCGCTTTTGCCAAAGTGTTGCCACATTTATCGGCAGATGAATTGGCATGGCGCTTACATTTCAGTTTTAGTTTGATGTTTAACGCCTTTGCCGGCAACGATGTATTAAAGATTTTCCTCAAACGGCAAGGTGCAGTGACGGCGCGAGAACCAGAATTGGTGGCGAAACACTTGGTACCCTATGTGGTCGCAGGTCTATTAGCCCCCCCTTCTGACATCACGTTTACGTCACAGAGCCTAAGCTAATCTACAAACTGCCTTTTCTCTGTCTGTGAGGTCAATATGAGTGATACCCCACTTCCCTCTTTATTAGACTGGTCTGGCCCGCATGGTGTGTTGGCATTGCGCCTTGAAGCCGATAGCCACAGTGTCAATGCCCACGGTCGAGTGCAAGCAGGGTGGTTGATTGCACGGATGGAACAGGCGGCGGTATTGATTGCCGAACGATTGACCCTTGGTGGGGTTACCACGGTCGCTATTAACACCTGTCAATTCAACACACCGCTGTTTCGTGGTGATGTGTTGAGCTTATATGTAGAACGGCTGCGCGTTGGGCAGCACTCACTGACTTTGAAAGTCAGTGCCAATGTCCATCGGCTGCATGAGGTGTTGCCGGTGACGGAATTGGTGTTGACGCTGGTGGCGATTGATGAACACGGCCACAGTCGCCTCATCCCCCCGCCACAGGCGTGAATGTTCAATCAAATATAAGGCCGCTGGCGGAGCCACTTGGTGGCGATGTATTTCACGCCAGCCCGCACCGGTGCACCGGCATGGAGTGCGCGCCGGTCGGAACGGCCCTGTTCGTCGACATTGCTAAAATACAATGCACGTCCAGTACGAGGCCGCACCGATAAGCCCAACTCAGGAAACTCAGTGGCGCCACCCTCATCCACTTCATTGAGATATAACACCAATGTGGCCACACGTTGCCCACCGTGCCCTAAACGCGCAGCAATGGCAGGGTTGTTAACGTCAAACCAATCATAATGTGCCTTGTACTCACCGCCAGGGGTATAGCGCAATACTTGAATGCCTTCGCCATGTTCGACCGGCCAATCGACCAACGCCGCCAACCGCTGTTCAATGGTCGCCAACAATGGACTTTCACCCCGCTGAAAACCGGCACCATCGCTGCGGCGTTCTGGATGCAACACCGGCTGACCATCATCCCCCACCACCGTCGCACGGGTTAATTTGCTTTCACCCGCACTAATCAGCTCACGGCATTCATCTGCTGTTAGCACATTGTCGAAGACAATCACTTCTGGGCTTTTTAGGTGTAGGGCAATTTGAATTTCATGCCCAGCAATTGACACGCTATTCCCGCTCACCGCCGGTTTCGGTGCAATCAGGGTATTGATATCACTGCTGGCAGCATGGAGGGGCGCTTCGGCGGCGGCGAATAGTTTGACGATAATCGCGTGATCGAGCCCTCCTTTTTCTTTCATGTCACGCCATAGATCGGCTGCAAGGCAACCCCGTTGCAAATTATGGCGCAGCCAGTCTAGCCATTGTTGGTACGGTAATAATTCATTCATAGAATCTCCGCAAGGAAACCCCTGACTTGAGTCAGGGGAGGAATTGCGGGTGCGCAAAGCGCACCCTGTGGTATAAACTGTGACGCATGGTCGATGTCGTCACAAAACGTAATTACTTCTATCAAACGGCCTACCATGTGATCTGGTGCCCG